>NZ_JAEHCH010000010.1:0-174143 GCF_016483245.1 Bacillus cereus group sp. N31
ACCTCCATTAAAATCATAACTGATACTTACGATTTAGAGAGGTGTTTTTTATCGTCTCATTCTCAGGGTTCACTCCACTAATGAAGTGGTAGTTTTTTATTGGAAAATAGAAGTTTGTACCTTACATATTCCATCTGTTTTTAGCATAAGTAATTTTTGTTTTAAACGTATAGCTGAGATTAATTTTTTGTAAAACTTGTCGAAATATAGTTCTATATAACGAATCATTTGTTATGATAGATATGCTGAGAAAATATGAAATAGGGAGAGGAAAATAGCTGTGAAGAAATTGTTAAGTGTCTTTTTATCATTATTACTATTACTATCATTTACTGGAACTTTAGCACAAGCAGAAGAAACTACTTCTATGTCGGTAGAAAAAGCAATTCAAGTATTCAAGCAGCAAGGGAAAACGAAGGAGATAGTGGAAGGATATATTGTCGGATATACGCAAAGTCCTTCTAAGTACACGAAGGATCCGGCTAAGTTTGACGACACAAATGTGGCAATTGCCGATTCACCAAACGAAACAAATCCAGATAAAATCATGCCTGTTCAGTTGCCAAAAGGCGATGTGAGATCGGCAGTGAATGTGAAAGATCATCCTGAAAATATTGGGAAGAAAGTTAGCTTAACAGGGACGCTTGAATTATATTTTAGTAGTCCGGGTTTAAAATCAGTAACAGCTCATAAGTTTCAAGGGGAAGAACAAAACCGTGTTAGCGATGTAGTGGCTTCACCTGGGGGCGGGGAAGTTGCGAAAGGAACAGCGGTAACATTAACAACGAATACAGAAAGAGCAACAATTTACTATACGTTAGATGGTTCTAATCCTACAAATAAAAGCGTTCGCTATAACGGACAAATTGTAGTGAATGAAAATAGTGTAGTGAAAGCAATCGCAGAGAAAGAAGGACTTACTTCTTCGGCGATTTCTACATTTTCATTTATTATCGTAAATAATGAACCAGTTCGTATTCATGATATTCAAGGGAAATCACATATTTCTCTTTACAAAGGGAAGAACGTATACAATGTGGAAGGCGTTGTAACAGCGCTTGATAAAAATGGTTTTTATATAGAAGACAATCAGCCGGATAATGATCCAGCTACTTCAGAAGGTATGTACGTATACAAAAAAGATGCAAATGTAGCAGTTGGAGACCTTATTCAAGTTGATGGAGAAGTAGAAGAATATGTTGGGCCTGGATATGCAGAAAGGTTTGAAACAGACTTAACAACGACGGAAATTAAGGCGAGTCGCGTTGCTGTAATCGCAAAAGATCAACCTTTACCAGCACCCATTGTACTCGGAGAAAACGGTGTGAAAATTCCTGATCAAATTATCGATAATGATGCATTCGGTTTATTTGATCCAAATGAAGATGCAATCGACTTTTATGAAAGTATAGAAGGTATGCGCGTTACGATGCCAACACCAAAAATTATTGCACCTCAGAAAAACGGAAATTTATATGTAACAGTAAAAAATAGCGGGGATAAAGTAGTAACGAAATATGGTACACCTCTTTTAGATGAAAATCAATTAAACCCAGAGCGTCTTTCTGTAAAAGTACCTCGTGATTATGTAGCAAAAGTAGGAGATACTTTCACAGGAGATATAACAGGGGTAGTAGGATATGATTACGGTTCGTTCCGTATTTCGCCAGTGACGGAATTACCATCTGTAGTGGACGGTGGGTTTAAGCGAGTAGGGGCAAATATTCAGCCACGTCTTGATAAATTAACAGTTGCTACATATAACATTGAAAACTTCTCAGCAAATAAAAAAGAAACGACGGACGAAAAAGTAAAAGAGTTAGCGTATTCTATTAAATACAATTTAAAAATGCCAGATATTATCGGTGTAGAGGAAATGCAAGATAATAATGGATCAATTAATGATGGGACAACAGATGCTTCATTAAGCGCAAAACGTATCATTGATGCAGTTCTAGAAATTCGCGGACCGAAGTATGAGTATGTAGAAATTGCGCCAAGCAACAATCAAGACGGGGGAGCGCCTGGAGCTAACATTCGCGTCGGTTTCTTCTATAACCCATCACGTGTGAAATTAGCAACAGTACCGAAGTTACTTGATAAAAATGTAGTTCGTATTGGAGACGAAAATGCATTATTTGATAGTACACGAAAACCGTTAGCAGCAGAATTTACATTCCAAGGACAAAACGTTGTTGTCGTTGCAAATCACTTAAACTCAAAACTAGGAGATGCAACGCCATTTGGAAAAGTGCAGCCGCTCGTATTAAAGAGTGAAGAAAAACGAATTCAATTAGCGCAAGAAGTAAATCATTTCGTACAAGGTATTCAGAAAAAGAATGCAAATGCACCTGTTGTTGTATTAGGTGATATGAACGATTTTGAGTTCTCGAAACCACTAAAAGCATTAGAGGGAACAATCTTAAAAGATATGCTAAACACTGTGCCGAAAGAGAATCGTTACACGTACATTCATGAAGGGAATGCACAAGTGTTAGATCATATTTTAGTAACGAACAACATCGCACCGCACACAGTTGTAGACCCAGTACACTTAAACTCAAACATTATGAAAGAGCATGGACGTGTAAGCGACCACGACCCAGTACTTGCTCAAATTGATTTGAAGAAAGCTTCTTAAAGTGAGAGAACGCTTAGGTAACTAAGCGTTCTTTTTTTGTTTTTGCATCGTCATTTAATTACAAAGAGGGAATTCCTTTTTTTGTAATCTGACGATATAATTAATCGAATATTCTGTTTTGTAGAAAGGGAGGTGTAGATATATGGTAGCCCAACTAAATGGGAAATTAATGAATCAACTAGCGATTTTTTTGAGTGTTTTTATATTGATTCAGTTTGTAGCTGATGTAACAGGTCTTACGCAATCACTAGGTATTCATTATTTAGGTACAATAAGGCAGAGCATCACTTATACAGCATTTGGTTTAGCTGTGATTTTTACTATATTGGGTATGAAAAAGGAATTAAGTAAATATGCAATTATTTCTTTATGTTCGGCGATAGGAATACAAATAATTTATATAGTTGTTATTGTAGTTTTATGGATGTTGGCAGGGACACCGTAAAGTATTGTTCGTTTTTTTATAGAAAAACCTATTATTATGAAGTGCACCTCCAATTGTTAGACACGGTCTAACAATTGGAGGTGCACTTTTATTCCGATTATTAGTCTTCACCAATCGGGCTTTTACGAGCAGTTGATTTCCCACCTGACTTCCTTGTATTCACTGAATTTTGAGGTGGGCATCTAGCTATTTAGAGCTTGATTTCTGTGGGGAATTTTAGGGTTTCTTAAGCAAACCGTAGCGGTGGTCATTTTATTTGGAAAATAGAGTGTAACTAATTGCAAAAGATTATATATAGAAACTCTTTTTTGTAAAATTCATGGTAAAATTAATTGAATATTCAGGTTTATAAAAGGGGGGGCAACGATGCAGGTACAACTAAATGGAAAATTAATGAATCAAATCGCAATCTTTTTTAGTAGTATCGCCATGCTTCAGTTTATAGCTGAAGTAACAGGATTTACGCAAAATTTAGATATTACGTATAACTTAATAAATACAACAACGTCATATATAACATTTAGCTTGGCAGTGATTTTTACTTTAATAGGTGCAAGAAGAGAATTGAGTAAATATGCAATTATTTTATTATGTTTAGTAGTAGCTATTAAAGCGATTTATTTTGTAGCTGTTGTTATTTTATGGGGATTGGCTGGTACGCCGTAAATGAATAAAAAACCTAATTTCCAAGAAGACATGAGGAAATTAGGTTTTTATGCTTGAAACGCTTTTCTACACCGATCCCTTCTTTGCAATCTTCTTTTGTACCTTTTTCTATCACGCTGTACGCCTTTTATATACATGCATAGGCTGAAGAAGAAGAAGAAGGCACATTGTATCGTTAATATATACGATGACATGCCCTGTAACGGTTGCTTTGGATCATATAAATGAATAGGTGCTCCGCCTATTGTAGGGAATATCGTATTGAGCAGGACGTAAGGAATGGAGGTAACTGCAAATGGAAACAGAATCGCCATATAGTCCTTTTGTGACCATGCAGATGCAGCAAGTCCTAAAAGAGCCATTAACCCTGCAAATAAAAAATTAATTCCGATATATACAATAATATAAGTGATGGGGGAGCCGTAATATAAGTTTGCGAACATCCCGTTGTCATTTATAATACCTGAACCCGCTGCGGGTGCTCCGTTTGGAATGGTTAATTTGCAAAATAATAATGATAAGATAAATGGAAACGTATAAAGAAGTCCTCCGCAAAAAAATGTAACGATATATTTCGTTACTGAATAAGGAAGTAACGAAATTTCTTTACTTATAAATGTCTTAAAACCATCTGATTTATCTGAGTTGTAACTTGTACTAAAGGGGATACTTGCAATAACTGGCATTAATAATAAATAAACATCCATTTCATTGTCGCGAAATCCAATCCATTTAAAAGCCGTTGTTACAAACGCATCCGTTCCGTCTCCAATATAACGAATTACATAATAATAATGATAGATAGAGATAAGAGCTAATCCACTAAACATAATAATTAAAGAAACACGATTACAAAAAGCTTGCTTTATACTTAAACGAAGCGCACGCATCATGACTGAAAAAGCCTCCACTATTTTGATAAACTTGTCTATTTTCTATATTACTATTAATTGTAAAGATTTTCTTGTTTTTTTCATTTGATTATTTGAAAAAAGGGAAATTTGTTGTCGTTAAGTAAGGTTTATCTATACATCTTAAGAATACCTTTTCTTTTTTTCTTTCCTTCTGATACACTATGACAGTATTATATGAATGGACTGGAATTTTTTCATACTGGGAATAATTAAAAAAGAGAACTTGTATAGAATGTGAGCGTGTGGTAATATCAAATATGTACTGATTGACTATATTATCCAATTGGTCATTTTTGGAGGTGACGATGTGGCGATAGATCGAAAACGTTCTATTATTGAAGCTGCAACAAAGTCTTTTTCAGCGTTCGGTTATAAAGCAACAACGATGGATCAAGTAGCGAAATTAGCGAATGTAGGAAAAGGAACGATTTATACTTTTTTCAAAAATAAAGAAGAGCTATTTGGCGAAATTATTTCTAATTTAATTACAGAAATGAAGCAAGTTGCAGAAAACGCAATTCGTTCAGATGTTTCATTTTTTGAAAATGTACATAAAGCATTATATAGCATCTTGGAATTTAGAAAAGAACATCAGCTCATGATTAAGTTAATTCAAGAAGAGCGAGATATGGGAACGAAAGAAGTACAAGAAGTGATGCAACAAGTAGATGTGGAAATCGTTTCTGTCATTCAATCGTATTTAAAGATTGCGATTGAAAAAGGTGAAATTAGCAAATGTGACCCAGAAATTACAGCATTTATTATGCTTCGCCTATACGTATCACTCATTTTTGATTGGGAAAAAAATCATGAACCGCTAGAAAAAGAAAAAATTGCAGAATTATTTGAACTTTATTTATTAAAAGGATTGTCAAACTAAGATAATCCTTTTATTATTATAAAAAGTGACCAATTGAACAAAGTAGTCATATATTTATTTTAGGAGGGATAATATAAATATTCACTTCATAGTAAGGAACAGTTGCATAGTATAAATTCGGGGATAAGGCATATGTATGAATAAGTATAGCCTTTTTGTTTGGGTGAAAATGACTAAATGAACATTTTAGTCATTTTGATAAAGGGGGAGAAATGATGAAATGGAATCAGTTACTTCGTAAAGAGTTTACTGAAATTATGAAAAGCAAAAAAATATTAATTCCAATTATCGCGGTTCTATTCGTGCCGATATTATATGCGGGTATGTTTTTATGGGCCTTTTGGGATCCGTATGAACAGTTAGATGATTTACCAGTTGCGGTAGTCAATTTAGATAAAGGTGCAGTATTTGATGGAAAACCAATTGAGGTCGGAAAAGGGCTCGTAGATAACTTAAAAGATAATACAAGTTTTAAATGGGAATTTGTAAGTGAAAAAGAAGCGAAAAAAGGAATGGAAGGCAGAAAATATTACATGTTAGTACGCATTCCTGATGACTTCTCAAGTAACGCTACAACGTTATTAAAAGATGATCCGAAACCATTAAACTTAGAATACATTCCAAACGAAAGCTTAAACTTCTTATCTTCACAAATTGGTGGAACAGCCATTGAAAAAATTAAAGGTGAAGTAGCAAGTACGTTAACGAAAACATATGCAGAGAAAATGTTTGATTCTATTCAAGACGTCTCAAAAGGATTAGCAGATGGAGCGGAAGGTGCAAATAAACTGCACGACGGATCAAGTGAGCTGCATGATGGTTCAAGTAAAGTGACGGATGGCCTTCATACACTTCGAGGGAAGTCTGGGGAGATGAGGGATGGTGTAGGGAAACTATTTGATGGATCTGGAAGAGTGACAGTAGGTTTAAATACGTTAAACGGCAAAACAGGTGAGATGCAAATAGGTATCGGAAAATTAGTAGATGGCTCCGGAAAAGTAACAGATGGTTTACATGTATTAAATAGCAATGCAGGTATCGGAAAATTAGTAGATGGCTCTGGAAAAGTAACAGATGGTTTACATGCACTAAATAGCAATGTGGGTATCGGGAAATTAGTAGACGGCTCCGGAAAAATAACAGATGGTTTACATCTATTAAATAGCAAAACAAGTGAATTGCGTGATGGATCTGAGAAAGTGACCGGTGGCTTGAACAAATTAGTAAGTAAATCCGGTGAATTAAAAACAGGAACAACTGATCTATCAAATGGTATGGGAAAACTTGCTGAAGGGAAAAGTCAATTAGAAAAAGGGTCTCAAGAAATTCAAAAGGGATTGCAAGATTTAAATAGTAACATACAAAAGTCTGCTGCAGGCTTAGAGGAAATGCAGTCGAAAGTTCCTTCTATATTGAATACAGTAAATGAGAAAATAGATGGAGCTGGGGCGAATGTAAATCAGTTAAATGAACTTACACAATCAACAGCAGGAGATGCCAAAAACGCAGCGCAAGAGGTAGCGAATTTACAAAAGCAAATTGAAAGTTTACCAAAAGAATATCAAGAGCAGTTACAACCATTCATAACAAGTGCTGTAAAAAGTACAGCGACAGTTCAGCAAAAAGCTGCCGGAGTAGCAGGTGGAACAAATAAATTAAATGAAGAAGTAAAACAATTAAAAGGCGAAATAGATCAAAAAACAAGTGGATTGCAAAACAAATTACCAAATCCAGCAGGGGTGAAAACTCTAGCAGGTAGTATTGAGAAACTAACGAACGCA
Source organism: Bacillus cereus group sp. N31 (assembly GCF_016483245.1). Lineage (NCBI taxonomy): Bacteria > Bacillati > Bacillota > Bacilli > Caryophanales > Bacillaceae > Bacillus > Bacillus cereus group sp. N31. Next base: position 7,328 of record NZ_JAEHCH010000010.1, read on the forward strand.
CAAAATGAATTTGTTAGTAAGTTTCATGGATTTGGTGAGGGATTAGATAATGCAAAAATAGGTGCTGATAAATTAAAAGATGGATCGGTTCAATTAATTGATGGCGTAACGCAATTACAAAGCGGATCAGGAAAAGTGACAGCAGGATTAGGTCAATTATCTGCAGGAGTAAATCAATTAGCAGATGGCTCAAGCCAAGTAACAGGCGGTTTAGGTACATTATCTGTAGGCGTAACGAAATTAGCGGATGGCTCAAGCCAAGTAACAGGCGGTTTAGGTCAATTATCTGTAGGCGTAACGAAATTAGCAGACGGCTCAAGCCAAGTAACAGGCGGTTTAGATACATTATCTGTAGGAGCGGGCCAAATGTCAGGCGGAATAACGCAATTAGAAAATGGTTCCGGTCAAGTGACAACAGGATTAAGTACATTATCAACCGGCTCAACCCAGCTAATCGACGGCGTAAATAAACTAGCAGATGGCTCAGGAAAAGTAACAGATGGCCTCGTAAAAGTAAACGACGGTTCAGGTGAACTTGCTGAGAAGCTTGGCGAAGGGGCAGAGAAAACTGGTGAAGTGAAAGGGACGAATAAAACATTTGATATGTTTGCAAACCCTGTAAAAGTAAAGACAGAGAAACTAGCGGAAGTTCCAAACTACGGAACTGGATTTACACCGTATTTCTTATCACTCGGTTTATTCGTTGGGGCATTACTATTATCTATCGTATACCCATTACGCGATACAGTAGGAGTTCCAAAATCAGGATTTAGCTGGTTTATTAGTAAGTTCGGCGTACTACTATCAGTCGGTATTATTCAAGCGATAGTAGCAGATGTTATATTACTGTTCGGATTAGGTGTAGAAGTGCAAAGCATTCCATACTTCATACTCTTTAGCATCGTTACAAGTTTAGCATTTATCGCATTAATTCAATGTTTAGTAACAGCATTCGGTGATGCAGGGCGATTTATTGCCATCATCACATTAATTATTCAGCTTACAACGAGTGCCGGAACATTCCCACTAGAATTGATTCCGAAGTTTTTACAACCATTTAATACGTGGTTACCGATGACATACTCTGTATCAGGATTGAAAGCAGTCGTATCAAGCGGAGACTTTAACTTCATGTGGCAAAACATAGGAATACTCATGATCTTTATCGTCGTATTATCACTTGGAACAATCGCTTCCTTAACTTGGATGCACAAACGACAATTTAGAAATGTTGTTGAAAATCAATCGATTGAAGTTTAAAAAAAGCACCTTGTAGGTAAATATTTATAATAACGAAACATTGGAATGAAAAGCCTGTATCAATAATTACTCAGTGATTATCGATACAGGCTCTTTTTATTGGATCTGTTCATAAAGATTGTTGTTACTAGAGCATTTTTCTTTTCGTTCTTTCATTCCATTTTTATTCTTTTTAATGCTAATTCAGCTGCCATTTTCCCGTTATGTTGTCCGTGTTCTTTAACCCAATTTAGTTTTTCGCTAGCTGGCACGTATCTATGGAAACCTAGAATTTCAGCCGCTCTCTCTTGTATCCACATATCCGATTCGTCCAAGAGGGGAAGTATTTCATGCAATTGTGTGTAAGGAGTTAAAGCCATAATTGAAAATAAATATTGAGCTCTTTTTTCTTCCGTTAATTCAGGTTTTTTAAGAAGGTTTTTCAATTCTTCAATGGCTTATACATCTTGCTGTAGTTGCAGTTCATCCGTATTTTCTTTGGAACAAGGATAATCTTTAACTTCTAATTGCAGTCTAAACGAAAGAAAAGGACTTACAGCAATTTACAGAGAAAACTAGAATAGGAGAGTTGATATGATGAAACAAAAATCTTGCTTCTATTTTATAATATATCCACTAATCACCTTCTTGGTTTATACACTATATCCGATTTTATTTCACAAAAAAGAACATACGAGCATGAAGGATATATTGGGAATGATTGTAACGTATTACATTTTAATTAGTGGATATTACTTTATTGATTTTTTAAGTGAAAGAATAAAGAAAAACGGTAAAGAAAAACAGTAAAGTTTCATTATTTAAAAGCTGATGGAGAATAACAAAATGACCGAAAGCGAAATGAAATTTAGAGATACGACCATTCGTAACTTTTTCGATAAAGAGGATCGTTTAAAATCGATTCCAGGTCAAAAGAAAAAAAATTAGTGTTATTAGAACATTTGATTAGCAAGTTAAACGTTGAAAATCAATATACAGAGAAAGAAATGAATGTGTTCATAAAACAATATCATGATGATTTTTGTACGATCAGAAGAGAGTTTATCGTGCACGGCTTTATGAATCGGGAGGATAATATGTACCATATAAACGGGAGAGAAGTTTGGACGAGGTGGGAAGAGTTATAAATGTAATAAGGAAGGGGGATTTTCTTGCAAGTTAGTAGTCTTATGTTTGAAGTAATTTCGAGGATATTCACTTCGTCAACTCTGCAATTCAAAAGAATTTGTTATTTGGAATGAACATCCCCCCTGGCCAATTGAAATGGCAATACAATCGAACAGGAAATAGAAGTTAATGAGTGCTGTAGATTGGCTCAACGTACAATATCCGTATTTTGACGTCAGGACCTAAAATAGAAAATAGTGAAAAGTTATTTTATATATTTATAATGAAATGAGAGTCTGATGCTTGATTATTCATAAAAAAGGTACCTTAAGATGTCTCTTCTTTATTTTTAAAAGGGCCTGCTCAATTCATGCTAAAAAATTATGGAAAAAACACTCTTATAAGAGTGTTTTTTCTTTATGAAGATGTAGCCACACAAAAGCACTTATTTATGAGGTTTTGCGACATACCCATCCCCACATAATGAAAATTTCACCTGTTTATAGTTAGTACTGAAAATTCGGCTCATCCTTTTCGTTTTAGAACAAGTAATATTTTAAGTTGATAGATGTGTAATATCACCTACAATGTAACGAAAAAGTGAATTTAATGACGTTAATTCTACTTTCGTTTCATTTCATTTAAAAATATTACGATTGTATTACAAAAACTGTTGATTATATCTAAGTAGCGTAATATAATACTGTTTGTGGAAATAAAAACAAAAATTATTCATTATTTGGGGGATATGGAAAATGAAGAAAGTTATTTTACCAGTTTTAATGTCTGCTATGGTTATAGTTCCGGCGGTATCACATGCTGAAAAACAAGATAATGTAAAACAGACTACTGCAAAAGCAGAGCAGACAATTCAGCAAAGTGGTTGGGTAAAAGTAGGGGATACATGGTATTTCTATGACCAAAAAGGTATGAAGAAAACAGGCTGGTTACAAGATGGTGGAAAATGGTACTATTTTGATGGTAATGGAAAAATGCAAACAGGTCATATTGTATATCAATATGAGGGTTACTTACTGGGAGCAGACGGTACAATGTATGCCAATGAAGGTTGGATTCAGTATGGTGGAAAGTGGTATTATGTACATCAAGGTGGAAAGCTACATTACGGATTGCTTGAATATAATGGGAAAACTTATTTTTTAAATCCAGATAATGGGCAGATGTTTACGAAAGCTTGGATTGGGGAATATCATACAGGCAATTATTTTCTCGAAGATGGATCAATGGCAATAGGTTGGACTTCAATTGATAATAAGTGGTACTATTTTAACGATAAGGGGCTTAGTTATAATGACTGGCTAAGCTATAACGGAAGCTGGTATTATTTTGTAGGTGGTAAGATGCAAACAGGTTGGGTACAAGATAATGGAAAATGGTACTACATGAATACAGACGGCACAATGAAAACAGGCTGGGTAAAAGATAATGGAAAATGGTATTATCTGAACTCAAATGGCACGATGAAAAGTTCAGAAAATGGATGGAAAGACTGTTGGTTAGATGAAGGAGGAAAGCGCTACTTTTTCGATGACAGTGGTGCTATGCGTACAGGGAAACTAGCTGAAGGCGGCACTTCATGGTATTTTAATCCAGATGGATCTATGGTGACTGGATGGGAAATAGTGGATGGTGACTGGTATTACTTTGATGAGAAAAGTGGAGCGAATCATGAAGGTTGGTTAAACTACAATGGCAAGTGGTATTACTTTTATGATGGCCCAATGACAACTGGTTGGGTACAAGTGAATGGCACATGGTACTACTTGAATGAAGATGGAACGATGAAAACAAATTGGTTACAAAAAGATGGAAAATGGTACTATTTACAATCCAATGGTGCAATGGCAGTGGGCAAACATTTCATTAATGGAAAATGGTATTCATTCAAAAATGATGGCGTTATGATGTAACAAAGATTTTTAATTGAATAAATGACAATAGATATCTATTTTAAGATATTTCTATGATGAAAAAAACACCTGTGAAGGTGTTTTTTTCATCTTTACAGTTAGTTATTACTTATTCCTCTTATTCTTGCACTTTTCGTTTTCACTAGTTTATTAGCGAGCATGGCTGGATTTATGCAGGAAATATCTAAACTGTAAGGATATGTGGGAAGTAGAATTATAAAACTTTTGTTTCCAATCTTTCTTTCTGACGAAGATGATGTGCAAAATGCATAGAAATGAGCTGAAACCATTCTGCCGCATTTAAGTAACCAAGCCCAGGGTGTTCGACTTTACAAGCACTTGGAATAGAAGTAATTGTTGGTTCAATGTCTTTAACAACTGTAATTAATTTCAGAAAACGCTCTTGTACTTCTTCTTTGTTAATTGGATTTTCTGGCGTATATCCAGGATGATTTGGTACTTTGATTTGTATGTCTGGGAAAGCACCAAGTTTATATACTTTTTCACCCATATCCGTTTTTTTGTTAGTTACTGATGGTGTTTGGCCTTTACATTTTGTGATTGCATCTAATTGCATGTATGTGGAAGCAATTAAATGATTATACATTTGACCGAGAGACCATTCCTCACTAGAAGGCTTCATCCTAAATTGTTCTATAGAGTACTTTTCTAATTCCCCTATGTAGTACGTTGCTAACTCTTCAAAATTCTTCATATCACTAACTCCTTTTTATGAAACTGTATTTGTTACTACCTACTATAAAGAAGTAATGCTGACAACATTATGTCAGTAGTGAAATATAAAAATTAAAGTTTTAACATTTTTTTTGCTTCATCACGGATTTTCTCAGAAAGAATTTTTGGCTCAAGTACTTGCACTTGGCTCCCAAAGCTTAATACCCACTGAAATACTTCGTCTATGTTTCTTGATTTCAAAAAGACATGGAAACCATTATCTTTATGCTCGTATGAATCTATAAAAAAGTATCGTGACTCAATAATTTTATGTGCAATATGAGATGGAAACAATAAATGAATCGTAACAATACGATTGTTTTCAGGTTGATAGTCTTGTAAAGAAAAGTCTTTCGGTTTTGTAAAAAATTCTTGTTTTTGCTGTAATGTATCCATACGGTCTAAACGAAAATTACGTATTTGTTTCCGAAGTAAGCAATGAGCAACGATGTACCAAATTCCTGAAATATTGACTAAACCGTAAGGATGAACAGTCCGCTCTATTTTTGTGGTTTCTCTTGGCTTACGATAAGAAAAAGAGATTGCTTGCTCGTTTTGAATTGCTTCTTGTAGCAAGAAAAGTTGGTTCTCTAGTTTTTCTTCCTCGGCTTGCTGGTTTGAAAATATAGGAGAAAGGAAACGGAAAGTACCTCGTAACCCCTCAACTTTCTTTTTTTGATCAGTAGGGAGGATAACCTCAAGTTTCTCTTTTGCCGATTGTGCATGTGCAGAAAAAGAAGAAGTGAAAGTTTTCTCGATATAATCACCGCCTAATAAAAGGGTAACAGCCTCTTCAGGCGTAAGCTGAATGGGTGGTAAGAAATATCCATCCATTAATGAGTAGCCGTGGCCGGGCATTGCAAAAATTGGGACACCAGATTCACTAAGTGCATCCATATCTCGATAAATAGTTCTTATACTTGTCTCAAATTTTCCAGCTAAACTTTGTGCTGTAACAGTTTGTTTTCTTTGTAATTCAATTAATATCGCTAATAAACGATCCGTTCGATTCATGAAATATCATCCTTTATTTTTATAAATATGATCACTGTAAATTTCTAAAAGTAATACATTTTCCCCTACTATTAACAGACTTTTCCCTATGTATAATATTAATATAGTAAAATCATAACAACCTATATTGCAGTTTCCAATAATATACTATATAATCAGGATAAGAAAACGTTTTCATGCAAAGGGGGAGAATTTCGTGTCGACTATCGAGGACGTGGCGAAATTAGCGGGGTTATCAAGGACAACGGTTTCTAGGGTGATCAATAATCATCCATATGTTTCAGATGAGAAGAAAAAAAGGGTTCAATTAGCAATGAAGCATTTAGGCTTCGTTCCTAATTCTGCGGCGAGAAGGCTTCGTAAACAAAAAACAGAAACAATTGCGGTGCTTGTTCCAAGGATTACAAATCCTTTTTTTAGTAGATTTATTGAAGCAATCGAGATTGCTGCTTCTGAGCATAAATATAAACTGATTATTTGTCAAACAAGATATTTACCAGAAAAAGAGATGGAGTATTTACAATTATTATCTACGAAACAAGTAGATGGGATTATTCTATGTTCACTAGAAAATCCATGGGAAGATGTAGAGCCGTACTTACAGCACGGTCCAATCGTGTTATGTAATGAATATATTGAGGAAGCAAATGTTCCAACAGTGAAATTTGATCATGCACAAGGAGCATACATAGCTGCCAATCATGTATTAGAACAAGGATATCGTAATCTTATTTTTTGCCGTGGTAACGAAACCAAAGTTGTTAGCCAACAGCGGAAAATGGGCTTTTTACGTGCAATAACTGAGAAGAGCCGCCAAGTAGAAGCGATTGATTTTCTTGAAAACGCTTTCTCTTGGGATGATGGGAAGCGAATATTCCATGAAGTATTAAAGGACAAAAAAAATCCTACCGCGATTTTGGCAGGAGGCGACGAGGTTGCAGCTGGAATTATCTCAGAGGCGAAACGCCATAACTGGAGTATTCCAGAGGATCTCGCTGTTATCGGTTTTGATAATCAAATTTTATCGCAGATTACAGAACCAGGTATTACGACAATGGAACAGCCAATTGATGAAATGGCTCGAAAAGTTGTCGACCTGATGATGGATAAAATCCATACGAAAAATTATCGTAAAAAAGAATTGTATGAGTTTGAACTGGAGCTCTTGGTGAAAGGTTCAACGATGAAGGATACGATGTTATTAGCCTAGTAGACTATGTCTGCTAGGTTTTTTTCTGTTCACAAACTACTATTCTTCGTGAACGCAATCGTCACATTTATTATGGTACGCTTCGTGTTGCTCATCAATTTCCTTCCCACAATGCGCACAAGTTTTCGTCGGTAAATTTCTGAAAAACTCCATTGGTTGATCGATCATGTCAATCCCTCCATTTCCATTTCTTACTATCATTGTATTAGTACAAGGAACAAAAGTCAACAACTGTTTTATAACAAAATTGAAAATTAATGAAAAAGTTTAGGAAATGGATTATAGTTAACAATGTAGGATGTGAGTAAAAAACTTTCTCAAGTACGAGAAAAACTGCATTCCTACTCGGTTTTAGAAAGGATGGATACATATGAAAATGACTGTTGTCGGCTTTTGGGGCGGCTTTCCAGAAGCGGGAGAAGCAACGTCGGGGTATTTGTTTGAACACGATGGTTTTCGTTTACTTGTAGACTGTGGTAGTGGTGTACTAGCACAGCTTCAAAAATATATAACACCATCTCATATAGATGCAGTTGTACTTTCGCATTACCACCACGATCATGTTGCAGACATTGGGGTATTGCAATATGCGAGATTAATTACAAGTGCGACAAAGGGAAAACTACCGGAATTGCCAATATACGGTCATACGTTTGACGAGAATGGATTCCATTCTTTAACGCATGCACCGCATACGAAAGGAATCGCGTACAACCCAGAAGAAACACTTCAAGTTGGACCGTTTTCTATTTCATTCTTAAAAACTGTTCATCCTGTTACATGCTTTGCGATGCGTATTACAGCTGGTAGTAACGCTGTAGTATATAGCGCAGATTCCAGTTATATTCCTGAATTTATTCCATTCACAAAAGATGCGGATCTTTTCATTTGTGAGTGTAATATGTATGCACATCAAGAGGCTGCAAAAGCAGGGCATATGAATAGTACAGAAGTGGCAAGTATTGCGAAAGATGCGAATGTAAAAGAACTTTTATTAACGCACTTACCGCATATAGGAAACCCATCTGATTTAGTAACAGAAGCAAAACAAATTTTCAGTGGCCATATTACGTTAGCTCATAGTGGCTACGTATGGAATTCATGAGGTGATACGATGTTATTTATTGATAATAAAGGGATTACAGATCCTAGAATAAACTTAGCGATTGAAGAATATTGTGTGAAGAATTTAGATATTAACGAAACATATTTACTGTTCTACATTAACGAACCTTCGATTATCATTGGTAAAAACCAAAACACAGTAGAAGAAATTAATGCAGATTACGTAAAAGAAAAAGGTATTCATGTCGTTCGTCGTCTATCAGGCGGAGGTGCAGTATATCATGATTTAGGAAACTTAAACTTCAGCTTTATTACGAAGGATGATGGAGATAGTTTCAGCAACTTCAAAAAATTCACAGAGCCTGTAACGAAAGCGCTTGGTAAATTAGGCGTAAATGCAGAGCTAAGTGGTCGTAACGACATTTTAGCTGAAGGTAGAAAAATTTCAGGTAACGCGCAGTTCTCTACGAAAGGTCGTATGTTCAGTCACGGTACGTTACTATTTGACTCTGAAATCGATCACGTCGTATCGGCATTAAAAGTAAAAATGGATAAGATTCAATCAAAAGGAATTAAATCAATCCGTAGCCGCGTTGCGAACATTACAGAGTTCTTAAACGAAAAAATGACGACAGAAGAGTTTAGACAACTTCTTCTAGAAACCATTTTCGAAGGTGAAACAGAAATTCCAACGTACGAATTAACAGAAGCGGATTGGAAAGAAATACACAAACTTTCTGAAGAGCGCTACCGCAATTGGGATTGGAACTACGGAAAATCTCCGAAGTTCAACTTACAACATTCGCACCGTTTCCCAGTTGGACAAGTTGACGTTCGTCTTGAAGTGAAAAAAGGAACAGTAACAGAATGTAAAATTTACGGTGACTTCTTCGGATCACTAGATGTTCATGACATTGAAGAACGCTTAACAGGCGTACAGTTCGATAAAGATGCATTCACTGCAGCTTTAGAAGGCGTAGATATCGCACGCTACTTCGGTAATATTACAACAGAAGATTTCTTACATTTATTCTTCTAAAAATGGGGGAGGCTGTCATAAAGGGCAGCCTCTTTCTTTTTGTGTGGATTGACAGGTTTTGTCGGTAAGTCGATATAAATCGAGTTGCGCTGATATAAATTGAATTGTGCTGATATAACTGGGAAATTGTTCATATAATTTCATTTACCATAAAACATAAAATCACAGGACATTTGCCCCTCGTAAAGGAATATATATATTCAAAAGGAGGTGGATTGATATGAAAAGGGTAATGTGCGTTGTATTATTGCTCAGCTTCCTCATCGGGATGACAGCGTGTAACAATGAAACCTCCTCAAGTCGTACAACTTTATCTATTGGAAAACCAGCGAAGGATAATGTTATATATTATACGCATACGGATAACAAACGAAAGATAGATGATATACAAACTATGTTTCAAAATAAGAAATGGAAAAGAAATGAAATGTTTAGTACTGTTGGTAAAATACCAGATGTTGTCTTGTCTATAGATGAAGACGATATAGGGTTACCGACACTATATGTTACAGTGTACTTTCATGAAAATGGAGCGGACGCGATAAACTTGTATGGAGAGCATACAAGTTTAAATAAAGAAGAACTTGAAAAGCTTAGAGAAAAGATAGGTGCATATTATCCTAAAATGATTTCTGTCCTCGTTTAATAATTTGCTGGCAAGTGAAAGTACCTTATTTTCCCAAAGTTATTCAATAGGAAGCACGCCGTGTATATGCAGTTAATAGGATATTACTTGCCACTTTAATTTTCTTTTAATATAATTAATTTAGAATTTTTAAATATTCTAAATTTTATAAAGGTGGGGTTTGTGTGAATCTCGTTCAATCTTTGGCTGAAACGGCAAAAAAGAAGGGGGATAAACCGGCTTATGTTTTTATGGATCAGTCGGTCTCATATGACCAATTAAACAAAATGGTCACAAGGTTTTCTAGCAATTTAGCAGAAATGGGCATTGGAAAAGGGGACAATGTCGCATTAGTTGTTGGGAATTCACCACATTTTTTAGTCGGTTTATACGGAACAATGAAAGCCGGGGCAACTGTTATACCAGTTAATCCAATTTATACAGCAGACGAAATGCATTATATTTTACAAAATGGAGATGTAAAAACAATCATCGTACTCGACGTCCTTCTACCTGTTATACAATCTCTTACAACAAGACTTCCTTCACTAGAGAACATCATCATATGCGAAACCTCATCAGATTTTAATCATATAGAAACCGAAAAAATGAAAACGTTTACTAGTTTTATAGGAACTGGAGATGCGACTTACGAAGGTCCGGAACTAGATGAAGAAGATGTAGCGGTTATCCTCTACACTTCAGGCACAACTGGAAAACCAAAAGGTGCTATGTTAACACATAAAAATTTATATAGTAACGCAAGCGATGTGGCGTCGTATTTACAATATACGGCCGATGATCGCGTCGTTGCGGCACTGCCGATGTTCCATGTATTCTGTTTAACAGTTGCGGTAAATGCACCGATTGTGAACGGGGCAACGATTTTAATGTTACCGAAGTTTAGTCCGAAAGAAGTGTTCCGTATTTGTCGTACGTATGAACCAACGATTTTTGCTGGTGTACCGACAATGTACAATTACTTATATTTATTTGAAGAAGCAAGCGCAGAAGACGTGAAGACACTTCGCCTTTGTATTTCAGGTGGTGCGTCAATGCCTGTTGCTCTTCTGCAAAACTTTGAAAAACGTTTTGACGTAATTGTTTCAGAAGGATATGGTTTATCAGAAGCATCACCAGTTACTTGTTTCAATCCGTTAGATCGCCCGCGTAAACCAGGGTCAATCGGCACAAATATTTGGCATGTAGAAAATAAAATTGTGAATGAACTTGGGGAAGACGTACCAGTCGGCGCAGTCGGTGAATTAATTGTTCGTGGACCTAACGTTATGAAGGGTTACTATAATGCACCAGAAGATACAGCTGCGACATTAAAAGATGGCTGGCTATATACAGGAGACTTAGCGAAAATGGATGAAGAAGGTTACTTCTATATCGTTGATCGTAAAAAAGATATCGTCCTAGTTGGTGGTTATAACGTCTACCCTCGTGAAGTAGAGGAGGTACTATATACGCACGAATCAGTAGCTGAAGTTGTCGTAATTGGTGTACCAGACGAAAACTTAGGAGAAGCAGTGCGTGCTTTCGTCGTTCTGAAACAAACGAACGTAACAGAAGAAGAGCTGATGCATTATTGCACGTTACATTTAGCAAAATATAAAGTGCCAATGAGCATAGAGTTTTTAACAGAATTGCCGAAGAATACGACGGGTAAGTTGTTAAGAAGAGCTTTGAGAGAAAAAGCGATGCAAGTGTAAGAATGGGGGCAACCAGCTTTATGAAGTTGGTTGCCTCTATTTTTTTGCATTGGTTAAGCTATGACGCCATATATTTAAACCGTAATATGACTAGTAGGGAGGAGATATACATGGAGCAGAAGGAATTACGTTTGCGGCGAGTGCAATATCTTATTTGTGACATTATGGATGAAATGAACGCTGAAAATGAGAAGAAAAACTTAGAAACACTGCAGAAAGTAATTGACCAGCTTTCAGGAACAATTGGTGATTTAGTAGATCCATCTGGTACGTATTCAATTGATTATTTGGAGAGGAAAGTTCATACAGCGCACTATTTATTATTTAAAAATGATCGTAAAGCATATTTGTGTAATAAATAAACATTCATCATTTGATGGGGTGTTTATTATTTTTGGTATTTATTGATAATTATTATCAATAAAAGGATGAGTACAATGGGTTTAAGACGATAAATTAATCTGCTTATAATTGTACTTATAAATAATAAAGCTCGAAATAAAAGCCTTGCTACACGTTTGTAGTAAGGCTCTTTACAGTTGTTTTGTTCTTAATGAATGAAAGCACCTGCCACTTTTTAGTTGGAAAAGTTACTCATTAGAAGTGTTATTAATCGCTTGAATAGCAAGTTCCAACGATTTAATCCTTCTTTCTAAAAGAGTTCTTTGAGGACTACCAACCTTTGACTTAACGTAAATTTTTTCAATTGATGGAAGCAAACCGGTAAGAACATTGCGAGCTTCTGCTAAATCTTCCTGGTTGTAATGATGAAGTTTTTGATTCCAAACACTATCTAGCATTGCTAAGCCGATACAAGCTGCCTGGAGGCGTTTCTTTACTAACGTAGTATTTGAGCCTTTCTGAGTCATTTGTGACAAGGCACTTTCGAGTTTACGGATTGTTGACTGTAAGGATTTTATTGATTCCTCTTTATGTAAATCTGATACGTTTTCCATGTTAGTACCATCCTTTCTTCGTTTTTAAATGATTTTGTTTAATACGTGATAAAATCGTTAAGGACAGAAACTTACTCGCAATATTTTAACATAAATAACGAACTTTCTTTGAGAGGGAGTCTTAAAGAGCTAGCTCAATTGTTGAAAGTAAGGTAACGAACTATAAAAACCGAACCGTCATCTAAGTGGCGGTTCGGTTTTCTTTATTTTTTCTCTACTAATTTTTTATTCTTCCAATCTAGTGTAAATGATTTATTAAATGTTTTTTGATCAACATCTTTTACGTTGTTTCCAACCCAGTTTGCAGTTCCAAATGTGTAGCCTGGACGAAGTTGATAATCGTCGGTGTGCTTTGTATAAGCGACTTGTAAATTAGATTGATCTGTATTTTTTTCAGAGATAACAACAGCAATCATACCAGGAGAGAAACCGCTATTTGTTAATGCTGGAAGTTGATCCATCGGTATTAAATTACCTTTTGCATCAGATTCATATAGGAATGTGCGAGAGTACATGAACAGTTGGTTCCCATATAAAGAATGGTAGGAATCACGTGTGTAAATACCCCAGTTTTGATTGTTATATCCGTTAAAGAATACGTTCCATTTTACGGTTTTGTTTGTTTGGTCAATTAAATTTGTTTTATAACTAGTTTGTTTATAGCTTACAGAGTCAGACCAAGTTACTTGACCAGTTGCACCAGCTTCACCGCTAGGTCCATTAGGCGTTGCAGAAGCTTTAACAGAACCGCCAAGTTGATAAGAAACGCTAGATGTTACAGTGGTTTCTTCTACAGCATTTGTAGGTGCTACGTTAAAGAAACGAGCGCTGTTATCTTGAAGGTTAAATGCAACATCATATTGTGAAGGATAACGTAATGTTGCACTAGCACCAGGGATTGGGTAGTTATCAATAGGTGCATCACTTATAGTAGGATTTGCTTTTAGAAAACTACCAGTTGTATTAATAACGGCAATCTGTTTATCCGCGCTTGGATCATCGATAAAAGTTACCTTTAAAGACATTGTCATATTATCAGCTTGATCATTATTAAATGTATTATAGCTCGTATGTGTTTTTGCGTTTTGTCCGATATCTGTTACAACTTGTGATGTTGTTTGAGCATAAGCAGCAGGTGTTGAAAGAGTTACAGCGCTACTAGCAAAAACAGCGAATAATGCTAAACATTTTAAGTATGTTTTAGAACGTTTCATACAATCACTTCCTTTTGTTTTTGTCGATATATGTCGTATTATGTGTATATCGTAACATGGAAATAAAAAGTAAATGATGATTATGCATAATTGCATAGGTGAGTTATGAAGGAAAAAGATAATAGAAGTTTATCAATCCTTATTAAGAGAATTGCTGCAGTTTTATTTTAAATATTCCTCATTATCAATTTTGCCTAACACGTAAGATTCTAAAATGCCCATTACAGCAGTTCCTAAAAATTTTAAAACGATGTGCTTATCAATGTTTTTATTGTGAAGATTGCTGTGCTTAATATTTACGTTAAACGTGCATAACAAGTTATAATAGAAGAAATCAATAAGGAGGCTAGCTGTGAAGAATCTTCGTTATTTCAATATATTTACTATGTTAATTATATACACGCTACTTATGTTTTATATCGGCTGGAACGGATGGGTTTGGCTTCATGCAGTATTTGGCTGGGAGTCCTGGGGGTATTATGCTTTCGTAGTCGGATTTATTTCTTATGCGTATATTCTCGTGCAAGTGTTTAAGTTTCTCCCATTCCTTAGAACGATTGGTTCAATTTGGTTTGCAGTCATACAATACGCGCTTATGTTATTGCCGTTAGCTGATATCACAGTCTTTCTTTTACGGTTTTCGGTTGAGAAAGAAACAGCAATTATTTGGACAGGGGCGGCTGTGTTAGCTGCATTTATCTTTATCTTTGCATATGGAGTATTTAATGCGTATAGTCCGGTAGTAAGAAAATATGAAGTGCACATACCGAAAAAGGTGAAGGGGCGCAAAAGTTTACGTATTGCGATGGCTTCAGATATGCATTTCGGTAAATTGTCTGGTGTTTCGCATTTAAAAAGACTTGTCCGTCACGTAAATGAAATGGAGCCTGATATTATTTTACTGCCAGGTGATATTATCGATGATCATCCAGGAGTGTTCATTCAAAAAAACATGGGGCATATAATGAAACAAATGAAAGCTCCATTAGGCGTATATGGCGTTTTAGGAAACCATGAATACTACGGCAGAGCGGTTCCGGAGTTTTTACAAGAGATGGATAAGATTGATATTCGTATTCTTTTAGATGAAGGGATCACAATTGAAGATGACTTTTATCTCGTTGGAAGAAGAGATAAAACAGAGCGAGATCGCCAAAGCTTTGAACAACTTATGAATACAGTGGATAAATCGATGCCTGTTATAGCAATGGATCACCAGCCATTTGAGTTAAAACAAGCAGCAGCGGCAGGTGTAGACTTATTATTATCCGGTCACACGCACCGCGGACAAATGGCACCAAATCATATTGTAACGAGAAGAATGTACGAGCTAGACTGGGGATACGCACAAAAAGGCGCATTCCACGCAATTGTTTCTTCTGGATTCGGATTTTGGGGACCGCCGCTTAGACTTGGTAGTAGGTCGGAGATTGTGCAGGTAGAAGTTACGTTTGAATAAGGTTAAATAAAGGGGATATACATGATTAATATGTATAATCCCTTTTATTTTTTATTTCGTAATCGCGACCTTCACTTGAATATAATCTCAATTAGTTGTTGTGGATGTGCATTAATTAATCCATGAACAATAATAATTACCCATACCTTGCGATAACGCGCCCACAAATATCCAAGGAATAGACCTACGATACCATGGTTTACAATAACCGTAGCTGTATCAATATCCCAATGACCAGAGCCGTGTAATGCAATATGCCAGCTCGCCCATAACAATGATGTAAGAAGTATAGCCGGCCAAGTACCTAGTAATAGTTCCAAACGTGTTTGCAACCAAACTCTATAAAAAAGCTCTTCCAGTACACTATTTATAAGAAATCCTACAAGTAAAATCGTGGGTTCCATTCTCGCTGAAACAAATGGTGTAGAGAATGTAGAAAAGAAGTTGAAGTACCCCCAGATTATAATGACAATCAGTGGTGTAAACCGATACCATCTATTATTTCCTGTTGATTTTACAGGCTTTGGTCGTTCTTTTTCGGGGTTAATTTTATAAAACAAAAGAAGCATGAATGGAGTGAATAATAATAAAACAATTTTAAATATCATAAACCACAATTGTAATGTCATCCCTTCAAAGTTCGTGGTAAGGAGACAAATTGTGAAGAGGAAGCCACTCAAGAATAAAATAACAGTTTGAATTATGATGCGCCTCGGTTCAAATTGTTGAAGGGGATTATAGTTTTTATGGTGAGATGGTAAGAAACGAACAAGGAGTATACCGAAAATAACAGGAATCCATTTGTTCCAAAAAGGCAGTGTGCCCGTATGATCCCCACTGTAACGAATGTTTGTTTCTCCGATCCATATAAGCCAAAGAGATGAAAGTAAAATAAGAAGTATAATGATTCCACCAATGAGCTTCCCCGCTTTTGGAAAATAACTACCCATAGTTATCCGACCTTTCATACTATAATGGTGAAGCGATTTCCAATTATTTCTGTTTTTAAATGAGTATGCATTTATAAATCTATTAAAACAAAAAAGAAGAACTGTAGAAATATTTTAATTTTTATGATTTAACTTGATGAGAATAGAGGACCGCTTTTTTGAAAACAGAACGTTCATATTGGAATGACAGAATAGTATATTTACTCTTCTTCAAAAAAGAGATACTATAAAAAGACTCTGCTTGAAAAGGGGGACTGTAAGTGATCATATCAGATGTACTATACGGAGAATTTGAAGTAGATCAAGTGTTAGAAGAATTAATTTTAAGTAAACCAGTGCAAAGGTTGAAGGGGATTCATCAAGCCGGAGCAAGTTACTTAATGAATGAGAAATGGAATGTAACACGATTTAATCATTCAGTTGGTGTTATGTTGTTAATAAAAAAACTAGGTGGTTCGGTAGAAGAACAGATTGCTGGTTTACTGCATGACGTATCACATACTACTTTTTCTCATGTAATAGATTACGTTTTTGATAATATGAATGAAAGTTATCATGAAGAGATATTTAGCTCTGTTGTGAAAAACTCAGAAATTCCAGCAATTCTTTCAAAGTATGGTTATAACTATGAAGATATTTTGTTAGATGATTCGAAGTGGACGTTACTGGAAAGATCCGCGCCGGAATTATGTGCAGACCGGGTGGATTACACATTACGAGATATGTATACATACGGATATGTTTCTTTAGAAGAAGTTCACAATTTTTTATCGGATGTCATCGAAGTAGATGGGAAAATGGTTCTTCAAAATATCAAAATGGCAGAATGGTTTACAGAAACGTATTACAAAGAAGTAATCGATTTCTTTATGCAACCAACTAATATTTACGGAAATGATATGTTAGCTAAGACGTTAAAGTTAGCTCTTCATAAACAAGTTATTCATGCAGATGATTTTCTTCTTGAAGATCATGAGCTTATAGTAAAATTGCAGCTATGTAACGATTCAGAAGTACATGCTTTATTAAGAAAAGTTCATCCAAATGTAAAAGTAAGAGAAGATAGAAGTGAGTATGATTTACATCAGAAAAATAAAGTCCGTCTTATTGATCCGCCATTACTTCGTGAAGGGAAAATCATTCAGTCATCTGTCGTATCAGAAAAAATAAGAGAGATGAGCGATATCGCTTATGAAAAATCGGTGAGAGGGATGTATGTGAAAGTGATTTCGAATTAAAAAAGAAGTAGCGCATCGTTTCTAGAGCGCTACTTCTTTTTTTAATGATCAAACCAATTCCAAACCTCAATATCTCCAAGAGTCGCATAACGTACGTGCGGGGAGTTTTGTAATTTTAATAATTCTTTCGACGGGCCGGTAATGACAATGCCATATACTTTTACGCCGTTATCTTTTACATATTTATAACGTTTATCTAAGTTTAGTTCTTTCTCAGAAAGCGCAGCTATTTTGCTTACTGTTTTTTTATGGATAGAAAGGACGCGCATCATTTCGATTACTTGATCTTCTTGCGTTTTCTGCTTGTCAGTATCATTATCGAGAAATCTTACATGTTCTGGAAATCCTATAGCTTCTCCGCCATGTAGGATATAGTCATCTACATTTTTTCTGTCTTGCCCTGTATCTAAAGCGTACCATACAGGAGTTGGAGGGAGTTCTTGTGCTTCAAATATGCTATATAAAAGCGGTTCTAATTCTTTTAAAGTGTAAGATTTATCAAAAGAAATTGCTACTTCTGCAACGGTTCCATCATGTACTTTTGCAAGTGTATCCCATACTTTTTTTGAGGAATCCTTTAAATAATCACCCTGCTTTGTTTTAGGATGAACAAAGAAGAGTTTTGGTTGATAGAACGGATTCATCCAAGTTTGTTTCGTGACATCTACAGATGATAAGAAGCTTTTTGTTTCTACTGTACCGAGTGGCATTTCTTTTTTACCGACGGTTCTTACTAAATCAAAGCTGCTGTTCGTACGGAAAAAAGCTTCTACACTTGTTCCGCCCCCCATAACGCGGCTATTTGGGATCGTTGCTTCAAGTGCAAGTGAAGGAACCTCTCTAATTTCTTCTAGCCTTTTATCATTATTAGCTTGAAAATAAAAGGCTGATAATACCCCGCCGATTATATATATAACGATGCAAATGGATAATATAAAACCAAACGTTTGTAACCGATGTTTCCACTTAATTCTCCAAAAAGGAACTTTAAGATCTTTTGGCGGTAATTTTTTCTTTACGGGTTCACTCTTCGTAAGCAATTCATCTAAATGAGCTTCACATTCTGCACAAGTTTCTATATGACTTTCTAACTGTTCTTGCTCATCACGTGTGAGCGTTCCTTTTTCATATTTCTCCCAAAGTTTTTTAAACTCTGCACAACCCATCTGTATCACTCCTTTATGCTTTTTGCTTCTTTTCGTCCGCGGTGTAATTCAATTTTCACTTTCGCTAATGAGAGACCGGTCATTTCTGCTATTTCCTTATAAGAGAATCCGTAGTAATCTCGTAGTAGTAGCACGTTTCGTCTTTCGAGCGGAAGTGAGGATAAACGGTCTAACCAACTAGTAACCTCATGTTTTACGAAATATGCCTGTTCTGTACTTGGCACGTTTGGTAAATGGAATTCTGCAAATTCAGTTGTTTTATATTTCTTTTCTTTTCGATACCAATCGATAAAGGCGTTGTAGGCAATTGTAAATAACCAAGGTCTAATTTCTTCTCCTTTGTAATAGTCAATATGGACGAGCATTCGGTAAAATGTTTCTTGCATAAGATCTTCCGCGTAGTGGGAATCTCCGGTTAGGGAGAGAAGATAGCGAAATAAATCATGCATATGATCTGAATAAATGTCTTCTAATGATTGTTTGCGTTTCACTAATTTCCCTCCCTTCATACATAACAACGAAATACATATAAAAAAGTTACATTCGTTTTTAAAATTATAGTAAAAAACGTCAAGAATTGGATAGGATTCTCTTTTATCATAATACATATAAGGCGGGTGAACAGAGATGGAAAGCTATGAAACACAAATTCAAAGGTCCATTGATTATATTGAGGAAGATGTAATGGAAAAACAGACGCTGCGTAATTTAGCTCGCATTGCAGGTTTTTCTGAGTCGCATTTTCATCGTGTATTTCAGGCGTTAGTAGGTGATACGGTAATGGAGTATGTTCGAAAGAGGAGGTTAGCCCGGGCAGCTTATCAACTTTCTCATACGGATGAAAAAGTTATTGATATCGCATTTGAGCATGGCTTTCAATCTCACGAAACGTTCACGAGAGCCTTTAAAAAATTATTTCAAATGACACCGAGTGAATATCGAAAACAAGAAATAGAAACACCGATGTATTACAGCGTGAATGTAAAGCAAAGAAAATTAAATCCGTATTTAGGGGGCATACAAATGGAATATCGTATTGTAAATAAACCAGAATTTTTAATGGCAGGTTATGAACTGAAGACGACAAGTAAAGAAGGAAAAAACCATCAAGACATTCCAGCATTTTGGCAAGAATATTTACAAAAAGATCTTGGAACGACAATTCCGAATCGTAAAGATACGAGTCAATGGGTAGAGCTTGGATTATGTACTGATTTTAATTTAGAAACAGGGGACTTCACTTATATTATCGGAATGGAAGTTACAGGCTTTGAAAATGTACCAAATGAAATTGCAAAGCGTACATTCCCAGCAGCAACATATGCCGTATTTACAACACCGAAAGTTCCTCATGCAGAAATGGTGTCGTCTATTCATCAAACGTGGAATGCAGTATTCTCAGAATGGTTCCCGCATTCAGGATATGAACATTGCGGCGTTACAGAGTTTGAACTATATGATGAGCGTTCCCACGAAGATAAGAGTGAGTTCGCTCAAGTAGAGCTTTGGATACCGGTGAAGAAAAAATAATAATAGGGTAAAAGCGAATCATTGGGAGATGGTTCGCTTTTTAATAAAGGGGGAAAATGGGAAGATGTTCAAAAAACTAGAATGTGTATCTATACATACGAAGGATATAGAGAAGTCGGTTTCTTTTTATAAAGAAATGGGAATGAAGCAAAACTGGATTATAGAAAGAGAACTAGAAGAAGGGGTTATTTGGACGTTAATAGGATTGAAGTTTCTAGATGAAAAAAGTTCGGAGTTAGTAATAAGTAATCATCCGGATATTAATTTTATGGAAGTCGAAGTATTAGTAGAAGATGTACAACAAACGTATGAAAGTTTAAAAGATAATAAAGATGTAAAATGGATTCGTGAACCATTTCCAACAGAATCAGGACATGTTGCGGTAATGGAAGCGCCTGATGAGAATGTGTTTGTGTTAGTAGGGAAATAGGAGAGAAGACATAGTAAAAATTAACATGGACTTCGTCAAAAGCTTGAATATTTAAAAGAAGAGTTAGAAATACCATACCCATCGGAAGATATAGAAAGAATTGAAGAGGAATATAAGACAGATTCTTTTGTGGATGATTTTTACAGTTATACGTCATTAATAGATGGGAATTTGAGTTATGTTCTTTTTTCTAAAAAAATTCTGGAATTACAAAGAGAGTTGTTGTATAAAAGCTTTTTACAAGCGTATCCAGAATATTTATTTATAGGTATATGGAACAATATGTGGAATTGAATCGCCAACTAAGCATATATGAACAAATCCGGAAGTTATTAATTGTTATCATAGAAGAGTATTAAAGAAAAGGTGCTTTTGTAAAGCACCTTTTTTATGAACGAAACGGAAATACAAGAACAATCGTCGTTCCTTTCCCGAGTTCACTATCAATAGAAATTGTCCCGTTATGGGCATGAACGAGCTGTTTCGTAATGGCGAGACCAAGTCCAGTTCCGATGTTGCTTTCTTCTGTATTAGTCCCTCTGTAATATCGCTCGAATAAAAGTTCTTTCGTTTTATCGTCCATTCCTTTTCCGTTATCTGAAATAGATAGTGTAAATGAATTTACATCCTGCGAAAGCTTTACGATTACATTTGTCGTTTCATTATTATGTTTCACAGCGTTGGCTAGTAAGTTTTCGATAATACGCTGGAACCATTTTTCTTCAATGAAATATTGAATTTTATTTGAGCTCGGTACGAATTCAATATTTTGATTTTGCAGTGTCGGATTATTAATAAATTGTAATAATACTTTTTGGACGAATTGATTCATTTCAATGTTTACGTGCTGGGCAGGAAGGCTGTTATTTTTTAATTGATACGTTAAGCTTAAATCGTCAATTAGTGTAGTCATATATTGAGATTTCTCTTTCATAACGCTGCCGAATTGCTGAATGTCACGATCAGTCCAGTTATACTGCTTTGATTCTAGTAATAATGCGTAGCCATATATAGAGCTAAGTGGTGTTTTTAAATCGTGCGTTAGACCGGTAATCCATTCTTCACGTGTTTGCTGCAGTACTTGCCTCATCGCATCATTTTTTTTGAGTGTAATTGAAAGGTGCTCTAGTGAGCTAGTAACATCTCTAAATAAGCGAAATGACCATTTTTCTTTACCAGATCGCCTGAATCGAACTGGTTTTCCTTTTTTACTAACAGGCTCTTCATATTTTCCACCAGCGATATTTTTAAGCCAACGCATTGCGTGTAGTAACGGTTTCCCAAACTTATTTCCGTACCAAATAGATAGAATGACTAAATAAACAAAGACGATAAGAAGGATTAATCCACATCCAATTAGAAACTTCTTAGTAAATATATCCTCAATTTCATCATCTGGGTAGTAGCGTTCATTTTTTGCGGTAATGACGAGAAGCTGACCGCTATTTGCATCGTAAAAGCTAGACGTGTTTTCTTTATGATTCCACGGTTCTTTTTCGTTAAGAGCAGTCTGTATTGTTGAAAGTGTTTTTTTCTTTCCAGTCGGATAGGAAAAAACCTCTTCGCCATTATGATTAAATATTTGCATTGTTGCTTTTTCTTTAGAGAGTAGCTGTTTTTCTTGTTCCGTTAATGTGAACGAATCTGTAGATACAGAAGGGTGTTCTTTCTTAATTGTTTTTAGTAATGCATTACTTTTTAACATACCGCCATAAATAACAAGTACGTTCTTTTCTTCTACTTCAATTTCCCAATATGTAAATGTATAAGGGCTTTCTATATGATTCTGTATATGTGCGAGTAAAGATGTTTTCGTATAAGAAGTTGGGACATCACTTGGTGTATTAAATTGATAGAGGACTTTGCCGTTTTCTTCTACAATCTGAATCCAATCATTTTTCTCTTTAATTAAATCTGTTACTTCCTTTTTTAACGTAATATCGCCATCTTCTGAAGAGATATATCTTGAAATTGTAAAACTATCAGAATCCGGAATATTAGGTTCGTATGAAATACTAGTAACAAGAAAAATTAAATAAGTGAAAGCAGCGACTACAGCAATAAGTAATGTAACTAAAACAAAAACGTGTTGCAGTATAAATTGGATGATAAGTCGTTTATTAAGATTCATATTGTCACCCTACTTTGTAACGAACTTATAGCCAAGTCCGCGAACAGTTTTTATGTATTCTGGTTTACTTGGGTCTTGTTCAATTTTTTCGCGTAGCTTTCGAATGTGGACCATAACAGTATTGTCATCGCCATTATAGGCGGGTGCTCCCCAAACTTTTTCGTATATTTCTTCTTTCGAAAATACGTAGTTCGGATTCTCACAAAAGAAGAGTAGTAGTTGAAACAGTTGAGCGGAACATTCGACAACGTGTCCATTTACTGTAAGTTCTGCGGAATGTTGATCAATTTCAAATCTCCCAAATGAAATGGAGTGTGCTTTTTGTTCGCGTGGTACGGTTTGTTTCATATGTCTTCGAAGTTGTGCTTTCATACGAGCTACGACTTCTAATGGATTAAATGGCTTCGTAATATAATCATCTGCACCGTATGAAAATCCAGATATTTTATCTAGATCAGATGCCTTCGCTGATAGGAAGAAAATCGGACAATCTGTTTGTTGGCGAATAATTGGACAAATATCAAAACCAGATTGTCCAGGAAGCATGACATCTAAAATAATTAAATCGTAATTGTTTTGTTCGATGAGAGATAAAGCTAATTCAGCTGATGTTGCAGTTGTAATATGAGAAAAACCTTCTTTTTCAAGAATGGTAGTTAGTAGTTGTAAAATTGCTGTTTCATCATCGACGAGTAATATATTTGCTTGATACATAAGAATCCCCCTTAATTTCCTCGAATATCATATCATCTTTTTGTAACATATGGAATTTTTAAGGAAAATTTAAGGTTTTCTTTTATAAAAAATTAAGAATCAAATGATATGATAAAAGTAACATAGGGGAGGAGATGAGTGTGAATCCGTTTCAAATGATGCGAGCTAGATATTTTTTAATTGTATTTGCACTATTAATTTTAGTAGCGAGAAGTAGTGAAAAATTGCTAGAAAGTACATTTCATATACAAAATTCATCTTTTATAAATATACTTATATTTTATATCCTTCCGATTGCATGGATTTTTTATGAGTATAGAAAGCACCGTGTTTCATTTTCATTATTTCTTAATAAAAATGAAACATTTAACTTGGTGCAAGTTATATACATTACGATTATGTTGTGCATGTTCAGTTACGGGTATTTGATTTTGTACATGTACAGCTTTGCATGGATTACACCAGATTTTATTATGAATGCTTTACACGAACCGATTATAGATAGTGCCGGGGGATATATATATCAAATTATTATGGTTGTATTTATCGCACCTATTATTGGGGAATTTGTTTTTCGTGGATTTTTACTTCAGCGCTTTGCTGCGAAATGGGGAACGAGTATAGCGATGATTGCAGTGGCACTTTTATTTGCGATATTACATGTCGATTTTCTCGGTGCTGCCGTATTTAGTATCGTATTATCAATCGTATATATTCGTACGAAAAGCTTACTCATGCCAATTGCGATACATATGTTAAATAATACATTTGTACTTTGTGCATCGTTCCTAGTAAGTAGAGAAAAGATCATGAGTTTTGCAGATTTCTCAAACTATACGACGTTCTTTCCAGGACTGATTATTTTTATAACAGGATTAAATTTAGTACTCATCTTTTTATTTGTTAACCGCAAATACTGGAGTAAAGAAGTGCCAGTTATATACGCAGAGCAGGTAAAGAGTTTTGCAGATGTAGTGGGTGATAAATGAGACGAAGAAAACGATTGAAAAAATATTGAAAGACACTATAGATGCTACGTCTATTACAGATATGTGTGATAAAGGCTTTTGTCATAGGCTTTTTAACCTGTAGTAGATACAATTGTGTTTCCGGAGTATTACTTATTTTCTAGTACTCATTTAAAAGAAAATATTATTTCTCTTCTTATTGTATTAGGGATTTTAATAATATTCGGTCTAATGTTAGAAGCAATGATGAAGCGTATCTTCAGAAAAAATGAAGAGAAGCATGTGCGGGTTCATAAAGTATTCGCGAAAGTAATGGGAGCTTTCCTTTTGTTTTATGGTATGAAAACAATCATTTACTTTATAGCTTTGAGACATCTTTAATTCTAAATTTGAAAGGAATGTATAAAATTATATGAATGAAACAATATCATCAAATAAGTTTTTTTATTTGATTTTACTTAGCATAGTGCTAATAACGACAGTAAATGTTATTCTCCGCTGGGAGGAAGCCTACTTTTTCATATATTTAGCGCTCCATTTATTAGGGGTCTTATGTATAAGTGGTGGCATGGTTACTGAAAAAAAGGGTGGCGAAAGTGTTAACTATATGTGTGTGATCGGTCTTGTTTTACTTTTAGCTGTACAAGGTATTATGAAATATAGTTCTTTTTCTGTACAAGATTTCAGTTTGTTAATAGATGTACTGCCTTAAGGGGGATAAGTACTTATGTTATCGAAGAAACAAATAGGGTATATATTTGTTTTAGTAGGTTTTTTTACGATTATTATAACGACGCTATTTTTTCAAGACTATGAATATGTAAAATATGTAAAAGGCGCTGGTTTAATGTGCTGGTTTGTAAGTGCTTTTCTTATTCCGAATTATGAACCGAGGAAAGTGTCTAAAAATAGGTGAAACTCTTCTTATGTAGAAGAGTTTTTTTTATCCCGCATTAACGGGCAGTAAGACCCCCACCTCAAAATTCAGTGACAGCAAAGAAATTAGGCGGGGGATCAACTGCCCGTAAAAGCCCGATTGGTGAAGGCTAATAATCAGTGGGGGATAAACAAAACCTCCACTGATTAAAGTTTCACTTTATGTAAATAGAAGGCTCTCGAGCAATTCTCGTAATTAGCTTGTTCTAATTTAGCATGTACGAACTTACAATAATAATAGACAGGCAGCATAGAGGAGGGAATAGCGTGAGGAAAGTTATTGGGTGGTCGCTTTTTTTGTACGTTGGATTTGCGTTGCTTATATATTGGTATTTATTTGGATGGAATCATGAACTCATTCCGGACATGTATAAAGGTACGAGTGCGGATCCAGAAACGTTTATGAATGCAAGGGAGCTTACGCTAAGCCAAGATTATTCGCGTGTGAAAAATTTACTGTTCTTTTTAGCGACGCCTCTTGAATGGATTATTTTATTATTTGTACTCGTGCTCGGTATTTCAAAAAAGTTTGAGAAATGGTCAAAGGAAACGACTAAAATAAGTGTCTTACAAGTTGCGATTTATTTCTTTTATTTATCATTACTCACAACGGTACTGGCATTACCGATGCAATGGATTGGGCGTAAAGTGTCGGTTGATTACGGTATTTCCACGCAAAGTACACAAAGCTGGATAAAAGATCACGTTATCGATTTTTGGGTTAATTATGCGACGATGTTACTCATTGTTACAGTTCTTTTATGGCTCATCCGTAAATTTCCGAAGAGATGGTGGCTAGCAGGATGGGCACTCTCTGTACCGTTTACAATTTTCTTAACGTTCGTGCAACCTGTTGTAATTGATCCACTTTATAATGATTTTTCAACGCTGAAAAATAAGGAATTAGAAACGAAAATTTTAGCGATGGCAGATAAAGCTGATATTCCATCTGAACATGTATATGAAGTAAATATGTCGGAAAAAACGAATTCGTTAAATGCATATGTAACAGGAATTGGAAAAAACCTTCGTATTGTAATGTGGGATACAACACTTCAGCAATTAAAAGATAAAGAGATTTTATTTATTATGGCCCATGAAATGGGACATTACGTAATGAAACATATATATTGGGGCGTTGGGAGTTATATTTTACTATCGTTTATAGGTATGTATGTAATTAGTCGAATTTTAAATTTGTGTATTCGAAAATGGGGAGATACGCTGCAAATTTCAAAAGTGGCATGTTTCTCGATTTTACCTTTATTTTTCTTAATTTCTTCTGTACTATCCTTTGCATCACAACCAGCAACAAACTACGTTTCACGAATAGAAGAACGCGCGGCGGATCAATACGCTTTAAATATGACGAAAGATGGGAAATCAGGTGTGAAAACTTTTCAATATTTATCAAAAACAAGTTTAAGTCAAGTGAATCCACCAGCGTTAGTAAAATTTTTCTTATACACACATCCACCAATTTTCGAAAGAATTCATACGTTTGAGCAATATGAGAAACAAAAAAACAAGAAGTAGCGGTTATGCTACTTCTTTTTTATAGAAATATAAGTTTGATATTGGGAATATTTATCATTGCTTTTTATTGTGATTTTGTAAATAATAAGCTATAAAATTCTAAAAATCTATATATAAAGGAATAAAGGTGGAAATATGTATTTTTTACAAAATTTAAAAGTGAAACATAAATTATTCTTACTTATCTCATTAGCAGTTTTGGGCATGACAATTATGAGCTGTGTAGCAATTAATTCTATTAATAAGATTAAGCGCGATACAGAAATTGTAGTAGATGATTATCAAAATTCTGCAGTTATATTAGAAGGAATGCTTCGTACACAAAATTCACTAGAATATAACTTACTAGAATTAATTACAACGTCACAAAATGAGGGGACAAATAAAGAAGGGATTATTAGTAATGTTGAAAAGGATCTTAAAAAATATGATTCTTTATTAAAAGAATATGATGATGGAGTTAATTTAAGTAAGCAAGAGGATGAGCTGTTTCAGAAGATGAAGAAATCTTTGCCAAGTTATATGGAGACATATAAGAAGTTGTTTGACAAAGCGAAGGGAACAAATGAATCTCAAATGGTAAACGAATTTCAAAAGGACTTAAAACCGAAGGGAGTAGAGTTAGCTGGTTATGCTGTAGATATAGAAACTTATGTTTCAAACTTAGCTGAACAAGTATTTAAAGATTCTCAAAAAATGATAGATCGCTCTGTTATTACCTTTATCATTCTTGCAGTAGTTACTACAATCATTATATGTATAGTAAGTTATATTATTAGCAAGCTTATAGTTGCTCCTTTACAAACGGTTAGTCGTATGATGGAAAGAGCAAAAGAGGGAGATTTAACTGTACATGGTGATTATAATGCTAAAGATGAATTAGGTATATTAGTAAGTGATTTTAACGAGATGATTGCAGGGCTAAGAACAAATATGCAAGAAGTAGAGAATAATATTCAGCTTTTATTCCAACATGCAGACGGAGTAGTATCTGCATCAGAAGTATCTAGCGGTGCAGCAAAGAAAATCACTATGGATATTGAAGAAGTTGCCAATGGCGCAGAGAGCCAAATGCAAGCAATGGAACAGACTGCGGGTGCGATGGAAGAGTTGACACAAGGAATGCAGAGCATAGTGAATACATCATCCTCTGTAAATGAATTGTCTGCTCAATCAGCATTAGATGCAGAGAGTGGTAACAAATTAATGAAACAAATGATTCAGCAGATGGATACAATCCAAAATTCAGTACATAGCGGTGTGAAACAAGTAGAGACGATGAAAGAACAATCAGAAGAAATTGTTAAAATCATTGATGTTATGCAAGGTATTACCTCTCAGATTAACTTATTAGCATTAAACGCCGCAATTGAGGCTGCACGTGCTGGAGAAAGTGGTAGAGGATTTGCAATTGTGGCAGATGAAGTACGAAAATTAGCAGAACAATCTAGTGATTCTGCTAAACAAATTGAGAAGCTTATTACTCAAGTTATGGGAACAACGAATCATACGGTACATATGATGGGGAAAGTAGATAATGAGGTACAGGCAGGTACACAAGTAGTAATGCATACAGAAAAAGTATTTGGAACTATTACAGAAAAAGTGCAGCAAGTATCTGAGCAAATTCAAACGGTATCTATGTCTACAGATGAAATTGCAGCGAGTAGTGAGGAGATTTCTGCTTCTACAGAAGATATGGCGCAAATTTCTCAAAGATCATCTGATCGAACTGATAGGGTAAAAGAGTCTATTCAACAGCAAGAAAAATCTGTTCAAGAGATTTCGACTTCAATTGAACATCTGCACAACGTAGCAGGAGGACTAAAACAGATAGTTTCCCAATTTACTCTTCAAAAATAGTAGAGTATATGTAAGTCTTTATAAATATATAGACCTCTCAATACATATAAAAAATCATCCTGTGGAATACAAAAGGATGATTTTTTATTATGAAAATTTTGTGTGGATGTCACTCGTTATATTCTAGTTTTTTACAATTTTTTGATTGTAATATATAATAATAAGTAATGTTTTTAGAATTTTTAGTTTTATAAGAGAGTGATTGTAGGAGGAGAGAAAGGGTGTACAATAAAAAATCAATGCCGGCTATAAAAATGATCCTTTCGATGTCTATTTTCGGATCAATTGGATTTTTTTCTGTCCAAACAGGTTTACCGTCTTTTGAATTAGTATTTGTTCGTTGTATTTGTGCAACTATATTTTTAGCGTTATGTTGGTTAGTGACAGGACAATATAAAAATGAAAAGTGGAATAAAAAAGAGATTGTGCAAATATTAGCGTGCGGCGTATTTCTCGTTTTTAACTGGGTATTTCTATTTAAAGCGTTTGAAGTTATGTCAATTACAATTGCAATTTCTGTCTATCATCTCGCTCCAATTATCGTATTAATGATTGGGAGTATCGTATTTAAAGAGAGGCTAACAGCGTTTGCCGTTATGTCCATTGTCATTTGTTTCCTCGGCACGGTTTTAGTAGCTGGAGTAGATGGAAGTGTGTCGCTCGAGAAACTCATGTCCTCTGGAATGGTATGGGCACTACTTGCAGCGTTATTTTATGCTTTTACGACTTTATTAGGAAAAGGAATCAAGCATACGAGTGCATATGCGATGACATTTGTACAAACGTTTTTAGGTATATTTTTATTGTTACCATTTGTGGATTTCGGACAGTTTCAAGGTTTAACAGAGACGAACTGGATGATGATAACGGCAACAGGACTTATACATACTGGGTTTGTATATTACTTGTTTTTTGACAGTTTAAGAGATTTATCGACGAGACTTATTTCTGTATTAGTGTTTTTAGATCCTGCTGTAGCAATTTTGTTAGATACGGTCTTTACCGGATTTAGACCGACTAGTATGCAAGTTGCAGGGATTGTCCTTATTTTTGTAGGAATGGCACTCACTTTTCGTAAAGGAAGAGAAAAGGAGCTATCGGTGAAGGGAAGTGCTACCTCTGAAATGTAAAGTTGTATTTGATATAATTTCATTTTTAATTTTGGAAGATGTTACGAAAAGGCCGTTGTTGTATAACAGTGGCCTTTTTTGTATGGAATAGAGCACGAAAGAACGGCGTTTTCAAAAAAAATGAAATGAATTTTCAAAAAAAACTTCCTTTTCTGAAGATTTGTTATATAATATAAAACATAAAATCGAATCTGTTATAAAACAGTTTAAGAAGGGGATGCTAATATGTCGACGCAAACTTCACGGGTTACATTGCCCGGAGAAATGTTACCAGCGTACAACGAAATATTGACACCTGAGGTGCTTAGTTTTTTAAAGGAACTACATGAAAATTTCAATGAGCGCCGCACAGAACTATTACAAAAACGTGTAGAGAAACAAAAAAGAATTGATGCAGGGGAGTTTCCGAAGTTTTTAGAAGAAACAAAGCACATACGTGAAACGGATTGGACAATCGCCAAGCTTCCGAAAGATTTAGAGGATCGCCGCGTAGAGATTACTGGACCGGTAGATAGAAAGATGGTCATTAACGCTTTAAATTCAGGAGCTCATCTTTTTATGGCGGATTTTGAAGATTCGAATTCACCAACTTGGGAAAATGCGATTGAAGGCCAAATTAACTTACGAGATGCAGTAAAGGGAACGATCTCACACAAAAATGATAAAGGAAAAGAATATAGATTAAATGATAAAACAGCTGTACTCATTGTGCGTCCAAGAGGATGGCATTTAGAGGAAAAGCATATGCAAGTTGATGGGAAAAATATGTCCGGCAGCTTAGTGGATTTTGGTCTGTATTTTTTCCATAATGCGAAGGCGCTTTTAGAAAAAGGAAGTGGCCCGTACTTTTACTTACCGAAAATGGAAAGTTATTTAGAAGCGAGATTATGGAACGATGTATTCGTATTTGCTCAAAAATACATCGGTATTCCAAACGGAACAATTAAAGCGACTGTGCTATTGGAAACGATTCATGCTTCGTTTGAAATGGATGAAATTTTGTATGAGCTAAAAGATCATTCTGCTGGCTTAAACTGCGGAAGATGGGATTACATTTTCAGCTTCTTAAAGGGTTTCCGTAATCATAATGAATTTTTACTGCCAGATAGAGCGCAAGTCACGATGACGGCGCCGTTTATGCGCGCGTATTCTTTAAAAGTAATTCAAACATGTCATCGCCGTAATGCACCAGCAATCGGAGGAATGGCAGCACAAATTCCGATTAAAAATAATCCAGAAGCGAATGAAGCGGCTTTCGAAAAGGTGCGTGCTGATAAGGAGCGCGAAGCTTTAGACGGTCATGATGGGACTTGGGTTGCCCACCCGGGACTTGTACCGGTTGCAATGGAAGTATTTAATCACATTATGAAAACGCCGAATCAAATTTTTAGGAAACGTGAAGAAATACGTGTTACAGAAAAAGATTTATTAGAAGTACCAGTGGGAACGATTACAGAAGAAGGTCTTCGCACGAATATTAGTGTAGGTATTCAATATATTGCATCTTGGTTAAGTGGACGGGGAGCAGCGCCAATTTATAACTTAATGGAAGATGCAGCAACTGCGGAAATCTCCAGAGCACAAATATGGCAATGGATTCGTCATGAAGGCGGAAAGCTAAATGATGGCCGCAATATTACGCTCGAATTAATGGAAGAATGGAAAGAAGAAGAATTAGTAAAGATAGAAAGAGAGATTGGTAAAGAAGCCTTTAAGAAAGGGAGATTCCAAGAGGCGACAACATTGTTTACAAACCTCGTTCGGAATGATGAGTTCGTACCATTTTTAACATTACCGGGTTATGAAATTTTATAAAGTGAAAAGGGGATGGAATAAATGAAAAACGAAAGAATCGATAAATTACAAGAGAACTGGGAATTAGATACGAGATGGAAAGGAATAACACGTCCGTATTCAGCTGAAGATGTAATTCGTTTGCGTGGTTCGATTGATATTGAACATACAATAGCACGCCGCGGTGCTGAGAAGCTTTGGACATCGCTTCATACGGAAGATTATATTAACGCACTTGGTGCATTAACAGGAAACCAAGCGATGCAACAAGTGAAAGCGGGATTAAAAGCAATTTACTTAAGTGGTTGGCAAGTAGCGGCTGATGCAAACCTTTCTGGACATATGTATCCAGACCAAAGCTTATATCCAGCGAACAGCGTACCAGCTGTAGTAAAACGAATTAACCAAACACTTCAACGTGCGGATCAAATTCAGCATATGGAAGGAAGCGATGATACAGATTATTTCGTACCGATTGTAGCAGATGCAGAGGCTGGATTTGGCGGACAATTAAACGTATTCGAGCTTATGAAAGGTATGATTGAAGCGGGTGCATCAGGTGTACACTTTGAAGATCAATTATCTTCAGAGAAAAAATGCGGACATTTAGGTGGAAAAGTATTACTGCCGACACAAACAGCGGTACGTAATTTAATTTCCGCACGCCTTGCTGCGGACGTAATGGGAGTGCCGACAATTATCGTTGCAAGAACAGATGCAGATGCAGCCGATTTAATTACGAGTGATATCGATCCGGTTGATAAAGCGTTTATTACAGGAGAAAGAACACCAGAAGGATTTTATCGTACGAAAGCAGGACTGGATCAAGCAATTGCACGTGGTTTAGCGTATGCACCGTATGCAGACCTCGTTTGGTGTGAAACGTCTGAACCAAATTTAGAAGATGCAAAACGATTTGCAGACGCAATCCATAAAAAATATCCAGGGAAATTACTCGCTTATAACTGTTCACCGTCATTTAACTGGAAACAAAAATTAGATGAAAAAACGATTGCGAGCTTCCAAAAAGAAATCGCATCTTACGGTTACAAGTTCCAGTTCGTAACACTTGCTGGATTCCACTCATTAAACTACGGCATGTTTGAATTAGCACGTGGCTATAAAGACCGTGGTATGGCAGCATATTCTGAATTACAACAAGCGGAATTCGCAGCAGAGAAACACGGTTACTCTGCAACTCGCCATCAACGCGAAGTAGGAACAGGTTATTTTGATGAAGTAGCACAAGTCATTACAGGCGGTACTTCATCAACGACAGCGTTAAAAGGTTCTACAGAAGAAGCTCAGTTTACGAAATAAAAGGAAGGTGATCACAATTAAGTGATCACCTTTTTTATTACTCTTTATATAAACTGATAACATCTTCTCCCGTTAAATATATTACGGTTACTTTTTTATTATCCTTCTCATAAACTTTCATTCCACCCTCTGCAAAAGTTTTATCCCATCCCTTTAATTTTATATGTATTTGATACCATATAGATAAACCTGATTCAAAACAATCGCCTTTATATACATACTCACCTATCTCCTCAGTAGTATGAATTAATTTAGCTTCATAAGGTATAGGGAATCCTTTAATTTCAGAATCAATGGTCTTATTAAAAACTAGAAGGTATGTTAACGTAATAATAGTAGCCAATAACAAAAATAAAATCTTTTTCATGTATGTAAATCCCCCATGGCAAACGGCCTTGTAATTTTATCCCGCTATTTGCGGCAGTAAGACTCCCGCCTCAAAAGTTGGCTGGAGCAAAGAAGTTACGTGGGAGATGCACAAAACCCTACTGATTAAAGTTTCCCTTTAACTAGTTGCATTATAATATAATATTTTTATAACGTGATTTTAATTATTATAAAATTTTTGTGAAACGAAAAAATGGGCTGAATTCTCTTACATAACTATAGAAAGCTAAAATTTCGTTAGGGGGTATCTCGAGATTTTAGCTTGATAGTGATGTGATAGTTCCGGTAGGAAAAGAAACGATATGAACGATTATTCGGATATATGTAACACAACTTAAAATATATTTACGATTCGAAAAGATATATCGATTTACTAACAAAAATAGAAATAATATTAGATCCACTCTTTCCCATGCTCACGAATAAACGTCATATCTTTTTCATAATGATCTAGATGTCCTTCATCAATCATTCTTTGGAAATTTCCGTCTCCTTCTTGTGCTTTTCTTTTCACATATGTACATAACCCTTCTAAACGTAGTAACACCATTTCGAAGTAATCTTCGTCCATATCTTTATCGTAGGACTGAGCAAACAACTTCACTCTTTCTTTAATACGACCTGCGTGTTGCGATGAGTCGTAATGAACGGCTTCTCCTGATTCTGTATAATACACTCGACTTAAAGGTACACAAGTATAAAGCGTATAAGCGATATCCCACATTCTTGGACCAGGAGCAGCGACGTCAAAGTCAATAATACCGACTGGCTTTTCATTATTGAAAATAATGTTATATATAGCAAAATCATTGTGGCATAAAACCTCAATGTTATGTGGGGTATGATCCATCGGTTTCCAATCATCTAATAACGGAAAGTCACTTACAGCATCATGGTACAGACGGAGCATCTTTGCGATTTCTTTCAGCACATCATTAGACCACATGAATTCTTTTAAAGGATAATTGCCTGCGTCGCCTTCTATAAATGATAAAATCTCTCTATCTTTTTCATCTATGCCCAAAAACTTTGGGGCATAATGAAATCCTTTGTTTTCTAGATGACGTAATAGCTTATGAATTTTTTTACTGTCTGGCTTTAATTCCCGCCGAACAGTATTTTCAGAACGATATACGTTTGAGACGTTTCCCCCTGTTAGCTTTTCTTCTTTTTCGTAGTTTGACATGTGAAAATTCCCCCTATAATTAAAAAATCCAATTCCAAATAGTGAATATACCGACAATAGCAGAGAAAAGAAGGAAAGCAAGGAATACTAGACACCCAAGAGAGAGTAACTTATCTTCCCATGTTTCTTTATATTCATATACTAATTCCTCTGCTACTTTTTTTTGTACTGGAGATAAAGGCTTCTCTTTATACAATTTCTTTATCTTGCTAGAATCGCCTTTGAATTTTAAAGCACGCGCAATATGATAAGGATCATTTCCCATTGATTTTTCAAATAATAAACATGATTCATGCATAATATCTGTTTTATGCTCCTCTAGATACCAATAACGTCCAGCCATTTCTGGATATTGTAATTTATAATAAATGTCTCCGAGTTGTTTTCGAAGATGTAATTCATTTGGATATGTAAAGATGAGACCATGTAATCTTTCTCTTGCCTTTCCAAGATTATTATTTTCAATATCCTCCTCAATTCTCTTTAATGTTTTTTTAGGAATTTTGGTTGTCATGAATTCCTCCTTATATAGAATAGAGATAATTTTATTTTATAAGAAATACTAAAAATTAGAAATTCTATTTTCAAAAAAGATTGTACATTTTATTTTAAGTATGCTATGATGATGTCAGTTGAATAGTTAAATTAAGCAATCCATATATTATCAAGTGCCGAAAACGAACGAGAAAAAGTATGTGAGAACTAGTTTATGTTTCGTGTTTGATAATGTGTGGATTCTTTTTTTATACAGGAAGACTAAAATAATTTGTATTTTCTTAGGAGGAAATAATCATGGCAGTAACAGGACAAGTAAAATGGTTTAACAACGAAAAAGGCTTCGGTTTCATCGAAGTTCCAGGCGAAAACGATGTATTCGTACATTTCTCTGCAATCGAAACTGAAGGTTTCAAATCTTTAGAAGAAGGTCAAAAAGTTAGCTTCGAAATCGAAGAAGGCAACCGTGGACCTCAAGCTAAAAACGTAATCAAACTATAATTTTATAGTTGATGATGGAAAAAAGGATGGCTCATGCCATCCTTTTTTTGTTGTTGAGATATATGTAAATGAAGTTGTACTCGACGTTTATAGAGGTAATGAAGAAGAGTAAAAGGCTTTCCAAAAAGGAAGGCCTTTTACTCTTCTTTCCCTGCTTTTTTCTTCTCGCGTTTTTTACATTCAGGACATTTCGATTTACGAAATGGTTTAGCGAAGAATAGCAAAATGAAAAATAAACCGAATATAATACTAGCTGAGTTTTTCACGATAATGACGCTACTATTTTTCATTTGAATCGATGGTTGGATCTCTTTTTCTTCCATAAGGGCCCTCCATATATTGGATTTATATTTTAATTATAGCAAAGTTAATTGTTGTAATGATGTAAAAAGAGGAAGAGATAATAAATATTTATAGGTAGTATAAATGCTGTTTTTATGGTTATAAAACTATTTAATTTATATATTGTGATTTTATTGTTTGACAAATGTTTGATAAATGATAAAAAATTGTAAAAAAGCGGAACCTGTTACCTATTTCCTTTTCATAGGTGCTAAAATTATATATGCAGCTGCTAATATAAATAGAAAATGAAAAAAGGAGATAATAGGATATGGAAAGTAAAGTAGAACGCTACGTCGAAAATTATGTTGTAACTAAAAATACAATGGC
The DNA here is from genome assembly GCF_016483245.1 of Bacillus cereus group sp. N31. Taxonomy (NCBI): domain Bacteria; kingdom Bacillati; phylum Bacillota; class Bacilli; order Caryophanales; family Bacillaceae; genus Bacillus; species Bacillus cereus group sp. N31. The sequence goes on from NZ_JAEHCH010000010.1 coordinate 43,608, forward strand.
CTTACTTCCTGTTATTCTAAGTGAAAAGAAAATTGTTACGCGAGTTGTTGAAATGGAAGATTCTTTTTTCGTATTTCAAAAGCCTCTAGATATTATAGAGAGAAGTTGTCGTAAGCATGGATCTAGTTTTTTGGGCAGAAAAGAAGGAACGAAAGAGTTAACGCATATTACACATAAAGCACCGATTGCAATCAGTCCGACAGATCAACTTTATTTTTTCCCTACTTATTCTTATTCTAGAAAAGAGTGTGCGTGGCTGTCGCATTTTTATATCGAAAGTAATCGAGAATTAAAAGATGGAAATCTTATTATTCGATTTATAAATGGCCTTGCTGTGAAATTAGAAATATCAAAAAGTAGTTTTGAAAATCAACAAAATCGTACAGCGAAACTGCGTACAGAATATGAAGATCGAAAGAAGAAACAAGGAAATCCTTGTTTTAAAGAAATTGATAAAAGAGATGAATCAACATTAAGACCAGCTTATGAGAAAGTGTATTTTGTTAGGGAAGAAGATGTGTGAGAGGAAAAGGATGAGGAGACTCATCCTTTTTTTATTTCATTATATATACAGTTTACACTGTAAGATTCATAAATAAAACGAGCGAGATGTACAAATATATTGTTCTTTAATGGAACAATATAATGGTAATTTCCTTATATATATTTAATGTAGTGTGAATATATATCGTTTTATATTTGTGGCATACATGATACTTCTTTCTATATAGGTAGAAATACCCTTACGTGCAGTAAGGGTATTTTTTTGAAAAAGACGAATTATTACTTTCTGTAGTTTCTGCTTTTTCATCAAACGTAACCGTTAAGTTACAATTTGTGTATAGTGTCTAAATTATCTTCATATCCTGTCGAATATTGAAAGATTATCATAGCTAAATAATGAAGGAATTCTAATGAAGGACATGGAAACTTAATAATTACATCTCCATATGTCGTATCTACCATTTCCTCTTTCAGAAAAGCAATGATACAGTAGAGGTAGTAATTAGAGTAAAGGGGTAAAGTGTAGAATGGATTTTCAGTCAATCAAAGAGTATTTTTCACCAGAAAATATGGATCATATTGTTGAAAGTTATAAGGCGTTCGGACCGCTTCTTGGCATCGGTTTGCCGATGATAGAGGCGCTTATTCCAGCATTACCACTTATTGTGTTTGTACTAGCGAATGCTGTTGCATTTGGATTTTGGCTGGGTTTCCTTTATTCATGGCTTGGATCAGTAATCGGTGCTATGCTTGTTTTTTTCATTATCCGCCATTTTGGACGAAGCCGTTTCTTTTCTTTTGTAAATAAGCATGAGAAAGTGCGCAAGGCAATGGGGTGGATTGAAAGGAAAGGATTCGCGCCAGTGTTTGTTATATTTTGTTTTCCGTTTACACCGTCTGCGCTTATAAACGTTGTAGCTGGTTTATCTCGCATTAGCGTAAAACAGTTCGGACTTGCGCTCGCATTCGGAAAGCTTGTGATGATTTTTATTTTAACGTACATCGGTCATGATTTAATGTCGTTTATTCATAAGCCGGTGAAATCAGTTATTGTAGCGATTGTTATTTTTATTTTATGGTATGTCGGTAAAAGAATTGAAGTAAAGTTAGAACTACATTAAGAATAGTCTTCTTTGTCCCACTATTTGAGGGCAGTAAAACTTCCTCCAAAAAATTCGGCTGAAGCAGAGAAGTTAGGTGGGGATCAATCTGCCCGATCGGTGCGGGATGAACAACCCCCCCACCGATTAAGTTTCACTTTATAAATGCAAGCTTCATTATTAAAGGGTAAGGGGAGAAGCGGATGAAGAAAACTTTGAAAAAAGAAGGCCTAGAGTGGATACGAACAATTTTAATTGGTGTACTATTAGCTGTATTTTTTCGAACGTTTTTCTTTTCAACGTACGTTGTAGAGGGGAAGTCAATGATGCCGACATTGCAAGATGGCAATATGCTCGTTGTAAATAAGGTGAGTTATCAAGTGGGGGACTTGAACAGATTCGATGTCGTCGTTTTTCATGCGAATAAAAAAGAAGACTATGTAAAGCGAATTATCGGTTTACCTGGAGACCATATTGAATATAAGCATGATAAGTTGTATATAAACGGTCAATTTATTGATGAGCCTTATTTAGAGAAGTACAAGAAAGAGATAAATGGAAGGCAACTAACAGGTGATTTTACATTAGAAGAGTTAACGAAAGAAAAGGTGGTGCCAGCTGGTCATATTTTTGTAATAGGCGATAACCGCCTTGGGAGCTGGGATAGTAGACACTTTGGCTTTGTGAAGGCTGATACAGTTGTCGGTAAAGTCGATTTACGATATTGGCCAATTCAAGAGGTGCAAACGAATTTTTCAAAAGGTTGATATAATGAAGTAGAAGTATAGAAAAGACAAACAACTCCGTTTGTCTTTTTTCGTGTACTATAATACAATTATAGTAGCAAACTAACGTTCGTTGTGTAAGTGAAAGGTGGGGTTACATGTCACTTCGATTGGTGATTGGTAGAGCGGGAAGTGGAAAGAGTACACTTTGTTTACGAGAAGTGCAAGAAGAGTTAAAACAGCGCCCGAGAGGCAAAACAATATTATATCTTGTGCCAGAACAGATGACATTCCAGACGCAGCAGGCGTTAATTGAAAGGGAGGATGTAAGAGGTTCTATTCGGGCACAAGTTTTTAGTTTTTCACGATTAGCTTGGAAGGTGTTGCAAGAAGTTGGCGGAGCGAGTCGTCTTCATATTGATGAAGCGGGTGTGCATATGTTACTTCGTAAAATTGTAGAATCTCGTAAAGATGGATTATCGGTGTTCCAAAAAGCAGCGGAGCAAAACGGTTTCTTTGAACATCTTGGCAGTATGATTGCGGAGTTTAAACGTTACAATGTGACGCCATCTAACGTATATGAAATGTGGCAACAATTAGATGCGCATAGTAGCAGTGCTGAGCAAAAGTTATTAGCGAATAAAGTATATGATTTACAGATATTATATGATGATTTTGAACGTGCTTTAATCGGGAAGTATTTAGATTCAGAAGACTATTTACAATTGCTAGTGGAAAAGCTTCCGCAGTCTGAGTATGTAAATGGTGCTGAAATTTATATAGATGGGTTTCATTCATTTTCTCCGCAAGAACTTGAAATTGTAAGACAGCTCATGATTTGTGGAGCGAGAGTCACAATTACGTTAACGATAGATGAAAAAACATTAGCGCAACCAGTGAATGAACTGGATTTATTTTATGAAACAACGTTAACATATGAAAAAATAAAACAAGTAGCGCGTGAAGAGAAAATAGAAATTGAAAAAACAATTCCACTTATGGAACAACCGCGTTTTCATTCTCCGGCATTAGCTCATTTAGAAACGCATTATGAAGCGCGTCCGAATGAAAAGTATTATGATGAAGCAAGTGTAACAATTAGTACAGCGGCGAATTTACGAGCTGAAGTAGAAGGGGTTGCTCGTGAAATTCGTAGACTTGTCGCGGATGAAACGTATCGTTACCGAGATATTGCAGTACTTCTTCGTAACGGGGAAAGTTATTACGATGTGATGCGAACGTTATTTACAGATTATAATATTCCACATTTCATCGATGAAAAACGCCCGATGTCACATCATCCATTAGTAGAGTGTATTCGTTCTGCCTTAGAAATTATTAGCGGGAATTGGCGTTATGACGCGGTGTTTCGCTGCGTGAAAACAGAGCTTTTATATCCATTAGACGTAAGGAAAGAAATGATGCGTGAAGAGATGGATGAGTTCGAAAACTACTGTTTAGCGTACGGTGTACAAGGGAAGAGATGGACTTCTGAGGATCCGTGGATGTATCGCCGTTACCGTTCACTTGACGATACAAACGGAATGATAACAGATATTGAACGTGAAATGGAAGAGAAAATAAACAGGCTGCGTGACGTTGTAAGAACGCCAGTTATTCGCATGCAAAAAAGGTTAAAGCGTGCGGGAACAGTGATGCAAATGTGCGAAGCGGTTTACTTATTTTTAGAAGAACTTGACGTTCCAAAGAAGTTAGAAGAATTACGTATACGTGCAGAAGAGAGCGGAGATTTCTTATTTGCAACAGACCATGAACAAGTATGGGAAGAAGTAATGAGCCTTCTTGATACGTTTGTAGAAATGCTTGGTGAGGAGAAGATGTCACTATCTATGTTCACGGACGTTATGTCGACAGGACTTGAGGCACTTCAATTCGCTAACATTCCGCCATCATTAGATCAAGTATTAGTTGCCAATATTGATCATTCCAGGTTATCAGATGTGAAAGCAACGTTTATTATCGGCGTAAATGAAGGAGTTATTCCAGCAGCACCGATGGATGAAGGGATGCTTTCTGATGAGGAAAGAGAAGTTCTTGGTGCGGCAGGAATTGAACTCGCGCCAACGACGAGACAAACCTTATTAGAAGAGCAGTTCGTTATGTATCAGATGGTAACGAGAGCGTCTGAGAAATTATATATTTCATGCCCACTTGCAGATGAAGAAGGAAAGACATTACTTGCATCTAGCTTTATTAAGAAAATAAAAAGAATGTTTCCTAATGTGAAAGACTCGTTTGTTACGAATGACGTAAACGACTTATCGCGTTCGGAACAAATTTCATACGTAGCAACGCCAGAAGTGACGTTATCTTATGTCATGCAGCAACTGCAAACGTGGAAGCGATACGGATTTGAAGGGAATCTAGATTTTTGGTGGGACGTCTATAACTTCTACGTCACTTCGGATGAATGGAAACAAAAAAGTAGTCGCGTGTTATCAAGTTTATTCTATCGAAATCGTGCGCAGAAACTAAGTACGGTAGTAAGTAGAGATTTATACGGAGATAAAATAAAAGGAAGCGTTTCTCGTATGGAACTCTTCAACCGCTGTGCGTACGCTCATTTCGCGCAGCACGGTTTATCGTTAAGAGAGCGTGATATTTTTAAACTAGATGCACCAGATATCGGTGAACTATTCCATGCAGCACTGAAGAGAATTGCAGACAGGCTATTACGCGAAAACCGCACTTGGGCGGATTTATCAATAAAAGAGTGTGAGCATCTTTCTGTTTTAGTAATAGAAGAAATCGCACCGTTATTACAAAGACAAATTTTATTAAGCTCAAATCGTCATTTCTATTTAAAACAAAAACTACAACAAATCATTTTCCGTACGTCAATCATTCTTCGTGAACACGCGAAGTCGAGCGGTTTCGTACCAGTTGATTTAGAGGTGCCATTCGGTATGGGCGGTACTGGATCGCTTCCGCCGATGGAATTCTCATTACCAAATGGTGTGAAGATGGAAGTTATCGGCCGTATTGACCGTGTGGATAAGGCTGAAGATGAAAACGGAACATTCCTTCGTATTATTGATTATAAATCAAGTTCAAAAGCGTTAGACTTAACGGAAGTGTATTACGGATTGGCACTTCAAATGTTAACGTATTTAGATGTCGTTACTACAAATGCACAAACGTGGATGAAAAAAGGCCACGCAGCATCACCTGCTGGTGTACTGTATTTTCATATTCATAACCCGATTGTTGAAATGAAAGGTGACGCATCTGAAGCTGAAATTGAAAAAGAAATTTTAAAGAAATTTAAAATGAAAGGCCTCGTACTAGGAGATGCTGACGTTGTTCGTTTAATGGATAACAAACTTTCAACAGGAAGTTCAGATATTATTTCTGCTGGTCTGAAAAAAGACGGTAGTTTTAGTGCGCGTTCTAGCATTGCAAGTGAGCAAGAGTTTAACGTACTGCAAAAATATGTACACCATACGTTTGAAAATATCGGAAAAGACATTACAGAAGGTGTTATTGATATTGCTCCTTACAAAAAGGGGAATAAAGCGGCATGTACGTTCTGTAACTTCAAATCTGTCTGTCAGTTTGATGAATCACTTGAAGATAATCAATTCCGTACGTTAAAAGATATGAAAGATAGTGAAGCGATGGAGAAAATCAGAGAGGAGGTTGACGGAGAATGATAGAAAATTGGCCTAAAAAACCAGAAGGTAGTCAATGGACAGATGACCAGTGGAAAGCCGTTGTAGCGAATGGACGTGACATTTTAGTCGCAGCAGCAGCTGGATCGGGAAAAACAGCAGTATTAGTTGAACGTATGATTAAAAAGATTATTAACGAGGAAAATCCAGTCGATGTCGACCGCCTGCTCGTTGTAACATTTACGAATGCAGCGGCGCAAGAGATGAAAAATCGAATTGGAGAAGCGTTAGAAAAAGTACTAATTGATGAGCCAGGATCTCAGCATGTAAGAAAACAGCTGAGCCTATTAAATAAAGCATCTATTTCAACGATCCATTCATTTTGTTTACAAGTAATTAGAGGGTATTACTACATGCTTGATGTTGATCCTCGTTTTCGTATTGCAAATCAAACAGAAAATGAGTTGTTCAAAGAAGAAGTGCTAGATGACATATTAGAAGAAGAGTATGGAATCGAAGATAATAGTATTTTCTTTGAATTAGTTGATCGCTATACGAGTGACCGTAGTGATGATGACTTACAAAGAATGATTTTAGCGCTTCATACAGAATCAAGAGCGCATCCAAATCCGGAAAAATGGCTCGATAAATTAGTAGAAGCATACGACGTGGAAGGAAAGACAATTGAAGATTTAGTGTATGCTTCTTACTTATTAGAAGATGTGAGATCCCAGCTTGAAACAGCGGAACAACATATTCGTAAAGCAACCGAACTCGCAATGCTTCCTGACGGCCCGGCGCCTCGCGTTGAAACCCTACAAGCGGATGCAGCTTTACTTGGAATGTTATCATCAGCAGCTCGTGAATCGTGGACAAGCGTGTATGAAGCGATGCAAAACGTATCGTGGCAAACGTTAAAGCGTATTAAGAAAAGTGATTACAACGAGGATGTTGTAAAACAAGTAGACTCTCTTCGTAATAAAGCGAAAGATGAAGTGAAGAAATTACAAGAAGAGTTATTTAGCCGCAAACCTGAAAGTTTCTTACGAGATTTTCAAGATATGCATCCTGTATTAGAAAAACTCGTGAAGCTCGTAAAAGTATTTACAGAGCGTTTCCAAGCGATGAAGCGAGATAAAGGAATGGTTGATTTCACAGATTTAGAGCATTTCTGTTTGCAAATTTTAAGTGAACAAAGTGAAAATGATGAAGTGAAGCCATCAGCGGTAGCGCTTCAATATCGTAATAAATTTGCAGAAGTACTAGTCGATGAATATCAAGATACGAACTTCGTACAGGAATCCATTATTAAATTCGTAACGAAAGATTCTGAGAGTGAAGGGAACTTGTTCATGGTTGGTGACGTAAAACAGTCAATCTATCGTTTCCGACTAGCAGAACCAGGCTTATTCTTAGGAAAGTATAAACGCTTCACGCAAGAAGGATCGGGCGGCGGAATGAAGATTGATTTAGCGAAAAACTTCCGTAGTCGTCATGAAGTACTAGCAGGTACGAACTTTATTTTTAAACAAATTATGGGCGAAGAAGTTGGAGAGATTGACTACGACGCTGACGCTGAATTAAAACTAGGCGCTAGTTATCCAGAAGGTGAAGATGTAGCGGCTGAATTATTATGCATTCAGCAAACGGAAGAAGAAGTACTAGAGGGTGAAGAAGGTACGGAAGTCGAAAAGGCGCAACTGGAAGCTCGTCTTATGGCGCAGCGCATTAAAGCGATGGTCGATTCAGGTTATGAAGTGTATGACCGAAAAACGGATAGTATGCGACCAGTGCAATATCGTGATTTCGTTATTTTACTTCGCTCTATGCCGTGGGCACCGCAAATTATGGAAGAGTTAAAACTACAAGGAATTCCAGTATATGCAGACCTTGCGACTGGTTACTTTGAAGCGACAGAAGTAAATATTATGATGAACGTATTCCGCGTTATTGATAATCCGATGCAAGATATTCCACTTGCAGCAGTACTTCGTTCACCGATCGTTGGATTAAATGATGAAGAACTTGCGACGCTTCGTGCCCACGGAAAGAAAGGGTCATTTTATGAAGTAATGAGCTCATTCTTAAAAGGTGCACCGCTTGAAGAAGAACAAGAACTTCATGAAAAACTAGAATGGTTTTATAACTTACTGCAAGGATGGCGTGAATTTGCGCGCCAACAATCACTTTCTGATTTAATTTGGAAAGTGTACGGTGAGACAGGGTATTATGACTTTGTCGGCGGTTTACCAGCTGGAAAGCAAAGGCAGGCAAACTTGCGCGTATTATATGACCGCGCAAGGCAATATGAAGCAACATCATTTAGAGGATTATTCCGCTTCTTACGTTTTATTGAACGTATTTTAGAACGCGGTGACGATATGGGGACGGCGAGAGCTCTTGGTGAACAAGAAGATGTTGTTCGCATTATGACGATTCATAAAAGTAAGGGACTTGAGTTCCCGGTCGTATTTGTAGCTGGACTCGGTCGTCGTTTTAATACACAAGATTTAATGAAACGTTTCTTACTGCATAAAGACTTCGGTTTCGGTTCACAGTTCATTGATCCGCGTAAACGAATTAAATATACGACATTATCACAGCTTGCAATTAAACGTAAAATGAAAATGGAATTAATTGCGGAAGAAATGCGCGTATTATACGTAGCTTTAACGCGTGCAAAAGAGAAGTTAATTTTAATCGGAACAGTTAAGGATGCAAATAAGGGAATGGAAAAATGGCTCGATGCGAGGGAACATAGTGAATGGTTATTACCAGATCACATACGTGCTGGAGCGTCTTGTTATTTAGACTGGATTGCACCTTCATTATATAGACACCGTGATAGTGAAATGCTTCTTGAATTAGGACAAGGAAGTATTCCAGATGAAATTTACGGGTATGACACTAGCTGGAAAGTAGAAGTTGTGGACGGTAACACGCTACTTGCACCAGAGCCAGTTCAAGAAGAGAAACAAGAGTTGTTAGAAGCACTTCGTGAGAAAAAGGCTGTGCCGTTACAAAGTGAACGAAAAGAAGAAGTGTACGATAGGTTAATGTGGAAGTACGGGTATGAGGAAGCAACCTCTCATCGTGCGAAGCAATCTGTTACAGAAATAAAGAGAAATTATCAATCTGAAGAAGGTAGCGATAACGCCTTTATTAAAAAACTACGTGCACCAATTAAAACACGTCCGCGCTTTATGGAGAAAAAAGGATTAACGTACGCAGAGCGTGGGACGGCAGTCCATGCCGTTATGCAACATGTTGATTTGAAGAAGCCGATTACGGTTGAAGTTCTTCAAGAACAAATTGCTGGAATGGTAAATAAGGAATTATTAACATTCGAGCAGGCGGAAGAAATAGCGATTGAAAAAGTAATTTCATTCTTTGACAGTGACTTAGGTAAAAGGGTATTAGCGGCGAAAAGTGTTGAGCGTGAAGTTCCATTTACGATGATGCTATCAGCAGAAGAAGCATATCAAGATTGGCGAGGGAATAGCGGGGAATCGATTCTTGTCCAAGGGGTTATCGACTGCATGATTGAAGAAGAAGATGGTATTACTCTAATCGATTTCAAAACAGATACGATTGAAGGTAAATTCCCAGGCGGATTTGAACAAGCAAAACCAATTTTAGAAGATCGCTATAAAGTGCAGCTTTCGTTATATGCAAAAGCACTCGAGAAAAGCTTACAACATCCTGTGAAAGAGAAATGTTTATACTTCTTTGATGGGAATCATGTTGTGAATATTGAGGAATAGACAACAGAAAGGGGCTATAAAAAATGGCAACGTTAAGAACTTGTGAACAGGGACACGAGTACTATAAAAGTAGCGATTGTCCAACTTGCCCAACCTGTGAGAAAGAGAGAAAGCCAAAAGAAGGTTTTCTCTCTCTTCTTTCAGCACCAGCAAGAAGGGCATTAGAGCACCATGGTATTCACACTGTAGAAGAGCTCTCAAAATATAGTGAAAAAGAAATTTTAAAACTGCATGGTATGGGCCCCGCATCTTTACCAAAGCTTAGAAAGGCTTTGGAGGAGGGCGGATTATCATTTAAATAAATGGTGATGTGATGAATAATTTTCAAAGAAAAGATCCGTTACTATTTCATATAAAAAAGAGGTGTCACCTATAGGAGACACCTCTTTTTTATGCCGTTCCAATCTGGTCTTGATCTGCCACATCAGAATCAAACGTATTTGTTGCACTAACGCCGTTAAAAGTGTTGACGACAAATCCGACATTAGAAGCTCCGGACCCGTTATAAGCTTTCGTGTTTTCTTTCGGAGACACGTTATAAAAATCTCCTAAATTGAAAGAACCGTTACTGTTTTGAACGACGAGATTTCCAACAACCGAAGGCATACCATCCACCTACTTTACTAAGCTTTTTAATTACTATATGAATTATTGAGCGGAAGGTTCATCCGTAATATATTGGCGGATTTGCATAATACGAGAGTTATTAAAAACATAATCAACATTTCCAATTTGAAAGCAACCAGAATTTAAAAGTGTTCGCAGTTCAACGTTATTTACTTCAATAAAAGGGCATTCATTTATAATATTTAATTTGACATCTGTCGTTCGCTTTGGGATTGTAATGTGTTCATCTGTAAAGATTTCAAATGCATCTAAGCGACCTTCACCTTTTATATAACAAGGGATTTCCCTGTGGACGGCAAGAGCTCTACTTTTTAATTCCATTTGATTTGCATCTCCAACTTGAAATACGGCAGCAATCCCTAAAGAAATAATAGAAACATTTTGGACAATAGACACATGATGTAACATAATTTCTCAGTCTCCTTAACCTGGAGTAGGAGGGACATCTGTTACTAATGGTACAAATGGACCCTCTGTAACAGTTTCAAACGGTGTATCAAGAATAGAAGATAAAATGAGGAAATTTGCATCCCCAATTAAAAAGAGAGCGGACGAGGATACACCGTTCATTTTAATCTGTCCGACTTTTAACTCACGATTTACAACGTTAAGATTCATACATACTTACTCCTTTCGGAAATTTCCCGGTATGTGCTGAATAAAGGATAGAAAGGCTTTGTCGATATCTTGTTTCATTGCTTGAATAATGAGGTCTCGTAAATAATCTGGATCTGTTGAAATACCTTCATATGATTGAGCTTGTGATAAATAATAAGGAAGTCTATGCTCCATCTGTTTTTTTATGTCATCAACCATCATTTGTCGATACATTTCATCAAGCGGTGTTCTCTCTTCTTGTTCAAAATGGAGAATTCGATTATATGCTTCTTCATCTAAGTAGCGATGCATTTCTTGAAGGATACCTTGATAAAAGTCAGGGTTGGTGTCAGTTTCAGGATTGACCTTCAATGTTTCTGTATCAACTTGAAAATCTTCAATTTGTTGTCCTTTTGTTGAAAATGGATTTAAACCAATATTTAAAGTGCCATTTAAATTTTCTACTTTTAATTGATCGAATTTGTATTCCACTTTTCCTATAGAAGAGGAGGGGCGACTTTTTAATTCATTAAGCTCTTCTTGTAATTGGCGGACTTGATCTTCTAGGCTAAGGATGGTTGCTTGTTGTATTTGGAGAGCTTGCTGAAGTTGGTGTAAGTAAGTATATATATCTTGATTCATTTTGTGAAACCTCCTTTTCAATAGGGAGGGTAAATATATTCCTGATATATATTTATGACAAGGATGTCTTAAGAAGAACTATTTGATGGTTTGATAGAAATAATTTGTCCTTTCGCCTGTAATGGGCGAAGAGGCTCTGTAAATCCACCCGTATTTGAAAATTTAGATAGAGCTTTAATGCTTCCGGCTGTACCAATTTGGAATACAGAAGAAGTCGTAATGCTATCGATTCTAATACTGTTAATGATAATACTTTGGTTCACGTAAAAATTCAATGCAATTGCCTCCTTTAAGTTGAACCAATTATCGCTTGATCGATTACATCTGAATCATTGACAGTCGTTGCGCTTTGATAATTGTAGACAGAAACATTATCTCCAACGTTAAAAGAGCCGGCCCCAGCGAAAGCACGTGAATAACTAATAGGCCTAATCGCAAATACATCTCCAATGTGAAAAATACCACTTGACCCAATATTGACGATACGAATATGTCCGACCATAGCTGGCATATAAAACACCTTTCGTTTTTAAAATTTTCTTTTCTACTATTGTATGGGCGTTTTCAATAAAATGTGTGTTTTTTTGAAATAAAAGAAACACACACGTTATTGCGTGTGTGTATCGAGTGTTTGATTATGGTGAAAATTCGTATGTACATGCCAAATTACATTTAAGAGCCTGTCCAGTTCTTGGCTACAATCCACTGTTTTTTGAGAAGTCATTCCGTAGCGTTCAGCAAAATAGATCATTTTTTCACGTTTTTTTTCAATAGCTTGCTCAAACATTGAAATCGGCTCCATCTCTAAATGAAATTTTTAGTATATATGTAGTACATATTATACAAAAATCGCATAAAAAAGAAACAACTTCGCTAAAAAAAGTAAAAATTCTACAATTTATGTCAAATAATGAATGAGTAACGAATAAGGCGTGAGAAGAATATTGTAAAAATTAGCGTGCATGAGAAGGTTTTTTTCTTATAGATGCGAATACAATTAAATGGTATGAGTTTTAGGATGGAGAGTGGAAATATTGCGTTTTGTAACGGCGAAGAAAGAGGAAAAGGTATTTGTAGGTATTGTAGACGAAGAGGAAGAAAAAGTACTGCACTTAAGAGAAGCGCAAAGACAAAAAGGGGAAAAGGTTACGATTCCGATTACAATGTTAGAGTGTATTGAAAGAGGGACTGAATGTCTTGAGAAAATATGTGAAATTGTACATTGGGCAAAGGAAAATGAAGGGGTAGCGTATTATCCGTTAACAGAGGTGAAAATATTAGCACCAATTCCAAGGCCAAGAAAGAATATACTTTGTGTTGGGAAAAACTATCGTGAACATGCAATCGAGATGGGCGGAGTAGAGTCTATTCCGGAAAATATAATGATTTTTACGAAAGCACCAACAACAGTTATTGGAATTGATGAGAAAATCAATGGGCATTCCCACGCAACGAATGAACTAGATTATGAAGGGGAACTAGCTATTGTTATTGGTAAGCGCGGGAAGCAAATAAAAAAAGAAAAAGCGCTTGACCATGTTTTCGGATATACAGTTATAAATGATGTAACCGCTCGTGACATTCAAAGGAAACATAAACAGTTTTTCCTTGGAAAAAGCTTCGATACGTTTTGTCCGATGGGACCGTATTTAATGCATAAATCAATGGTTGAAACGCCGAACGCATTACACATCGAAACAGTAGTAAATGGAGAAGTAAGACAAACTTCAAACACAAATAAAATGATTTTTTCAATTGAAGAAATTATTTCAACTATAAGTAAAGGGATGACATTAGAACCAGGCGATATTATCGCAACAGGAACGCCGTCTGGTGTCGGAAAGGGCTTTACACCACCGAAGTTTTTACACGCTGGTGATGAAGTGGTCATTACAGTAGAGGGAATTGGTACTTTGCGAAATGTAGTGAAATGAAGAAAAAAGCTATCTTGTATAAAGATAGCTTTTTCTATGGTCTCGGGTTATAGAGGTAATCGATAACGGCAAAAGTGTAAAGACCAATTAATGCAAGTGTACAAATGCCAAATAATATAACCGCAAGTGCGCTTTTTTCTCGTCCAAATCCAATAATAGTAAGAATAACAGCAGTCCAAAATGATGCTTTCAGTAGTGTGAGTGTAGTAGGAGTTGAGTAATGAAGCCATGTTGTGGAAAGGATGAAACCAAAGAATGTAACTAAAATAAAAGCTGTAGCTAAATAGTTAATATGTTTACCATATCTTAATAGCATGTCGCACCTCCTTTTATGGATTAAAATACAGAAAATTTAAATTTTATTTTAGTATAAATCACCATAAAAAGAAAGAGGTTGTCCTAACGTGTAGGACAACCTCTCTATCATTACGATAATACAGCTTTAATTTTTTGGAATGCCCACTCTAAATCTTCTTCAGAGATTACTAGAGGTGGTGCGATACGAATTACATTTTCGTGTGTTTCTTTACATAATAGACCAGCTGCTTTTAGTTGTTCACAGTAAGGACGAGCTGGCTCGTTTAATTCGATACCGATGAATAAACCTTTACCGCGAACGTCAGTGATCATTGGGTTATCAATTTCTTTTAATTGCCCAACTAATTTTTCGCCTAATTGAAGAGAACGCTCTGTTAATTTTTCTTCTTCTAACACTTCAAGAGCTGCGATAGAAACAGCACATGCAAGTGGGTTACCACCGAATGTAGAACCGTGAGAACCTGGCTCGAATACACCTAAAATGTCGCGGTTTGCTGCAACGCAAGAGATTGGGAATACGCCGCCACCAAGTGCTTTACCAAGTATGTACATGTCAGGAGTTACATCGTCCCAGTCGCAAGCAAATACTTTACCGGTACGGCCTAAGCCTGTTTGGATTTCATCTGCTACAAATAAAACGTTTTCTTTTTTACATACTTCAAGAGCTTCTTTTAAGAAACCAGCTGGTGGAATGTTAATTCCTGCTTCACCTTGAATTGGCTCTAAAATGAATGCTGCTGTATTTGGTGTAATTGCAGCTTTTAACGCTTCTAAATCACCGTAAGGAATTACAATAATGCCAGGAAGCATTGGACCGAAGCCACGCTTGTACTCTTCGTTTGATGACATAGAAACAGCACCCATCGTACGTCCGTGGAAGTTATCTTCACAAACGATGATTTCAGCGCGGTTTGCTTCTACTTTTTTCACATCATAAGCCCAGCGGCGAGCTGTTTTAATTGCAGTTTCAACAGCTTCTGCACCTGTATTCATTGGAAGTACCATTTCTTTATTAGTTAGTTTCGCAACTTTTTCGTACCAAGGGCCTAATTGATCACTATGGAAAGCACGAGAAGTTAACGTAACACGATTAGCTTGGTCAATTAAAGCGTTAATAATTTTTGGGTGACGATGACCTTGGTTAACTGCAGAATATGCACTTAATAAGTCCATATAGCGATTTCCTTCAGGATCTTCTACCCAAACGCCTTCTGCTTTAGAAATAACGATTGGAAGTGGGTGATAGTTATTTGCTCCGTATGTGTCTGTAAGTTCGATAATATCCTTAGTTTGAATCATGATTGTTCCCCCTTTTGTTATTACAAGAAGTTTGTAAATACTCTAAATATTATATCATTTAAATGTAAAAAAGCGAAACATTTCCTGAAAATAAATGAACATGTTATCATATAGAGTGAAAAAGTGTGAAAAGAGGAGGTAGGGGATACGATGGTACATATGCATATTACAGCATGGGCGTTAGGTTTAATTTTATTCTTCGTTGCGTATTCACTTTATTCAGCAGGAAGTAAAGGGAAAGGTGTACATATGGGGCTTCGTCTTATGTACATTATCATTATTGTGACAGGTTTCATGTTGTACATGGGTATTATGAAGACTGCAACAAGTAACATGCACATGTGGTACGGTTTAAAAATGATAGCTGGTATTTTAGTTATCGGTGGAATGGAAATGGTTCTTGTGAAAATGAGCAAGAATAAGGCAACAGGGGCAGTTTGGGGATTATTTATTGTCGCACTAGTAGCGGTATTTTACCTTGGACTGAAATTACCGATTGGTTGGCAAGTATTCTAATAAAAAATAAAACCACCGTATCTCTCAAATGTTTGGGGGATACGGTGGTTTTTATTTTTATGTCGCATCGATATGCAACTCTTCTCCATTTACTTTCGTAAAACGGAAAATATTTTTATTTGAAGAAGAGTGACGAACGAAATGGTGCTGCAGTGTACAGATCATCTCTTCATTATCAAATAAAAGAATATTTACTCCCTCGCATGCTTCCTCTTTCGGTAAGAAGGATAAAAAATTATGGCAATACATGCAATCATATAGAGAGTAATGAAGTGATTGCAATGATTCTGTTAATAACGCAAAAACAGAATCGGGTAATTCCTCAAGCCATTCATGATAGCTAAGGAGTAATTTTTTACGAATGCGTATCATTTCCCCGTTTTGGAGGGGATGTTGTTCATTTGCGATTTGCAATATGTTTTGTTCATAAAAACGGGCTGGTAGCCAGTTGTTGTTATATAAAACCTCAAAGCCATCTTCGGCAATATCTTCTAATAAAAATGCTTCATCATTTTCATCATCAAAGAATACCCATTCATTGTTTATATATTCTACATTACCGACTGAATGAGCACGAGGCTGGTTATATAAAATATGTTTACGTTGTATCATACACGATTTCTCCTTTATGAAAAGTAGTTATTCTTGTTATAGACAGTTCGCGCGTTCTTTATAACTAGACACATCCGGACATAGGTGGGCATACAATAAAACACGTTTTACTGAGTGAAATTACTATTCCGTATACGGATGGTAGGTTATCGTCAAGTTTGTCATTTTTTTGTATCCGCACTTTTAGAGTGGGGATTACTGCACGTTCAGGAAAAGTAATAAGATGGAAGGATGATTTATATGTGCGGGATTACAGGATGGGTGGATTATAAACGCTCATTAGAAGGAGAAAGGGCCGTCGTTATGAAGATGGCTGAGACGTTAGCGAAGCGTGGCCCAGATGATAATAAAGTTTGGATTAAGGGTAATGTCGCGTTTGGGCATAAACGGTTAATCGTTGTTGACCCTGAGGGTGGTAAACAGCCGATGACTTGTTTAAAGGATGAAGCGAATTATGCAATTTGCTATAACGGCGAACTTTATAACACGGAAGACATTCGAAAGGAACTTTTAAGAAGAGGATATACGTTCAAAGGTCATTCTGATACGGAAGTATTATTAGCATCGTATATTGAATGGAAAGAAGAATGTGTCGATCATTTAAACGGTATATATGCGTTTGCTGTATGGGACGAACGGAAAGAACAAGTATTTATTGCAAGAGATCGATTAGGTGTAAAACCGCTATTTTATAAATATGATAGTGGACGATTACTATTTGGCTCAGAGTTAAAAGCGATACTAGCGCATCCTGATGTGAAGGCTGAAGTAACGTTAGAAGGGTTATCAGAAATATTCGGCCTCGGACCATCTAGAACGCCTGGTCACGGTATTTATGCTGGTATAAAAGAATTACGACCGGGCCACGCAATGACATTTTCAAAAAATGGTTTATGTATATGGAGATATTGGAATGTAGAAAGCAAAAAACATGAAGATTCCTTTGAAGAAACAGTAGAGAAAACACGCTTTTTATTACAAGATGCTATTACAAGGCAACTCGTTTCTGATGTACCGTTATGCACTTTTTTATCAGGTGGTGTAGATTCAAGTGCTATAACAGCAATTGCCGCAAAAGAATATGAAAGATCAGGGAAAGGGCCATTACACACGTATTCTATTGACTATGAAGATAATGAAAAATATTTTAAAGCAAATGCATTCCAACCCAATTCAGATGCGCCGTTTATTAACTTAATGACTGAAACGTTTCAAACGACTCACCATCGTTGCGTCATTTCAAATGAACTGCTAGCAGAGTGTTTAACAGAAGCGGTGCTCGTTCGTGATTTGCCTGGTATGGCAGATATCGATTCCTCATTATTATGGTTTTGCCGCGAAATTAAACAAGACTTTGTCGTCGGTTTATCTGGAGAATGTGCAGATGAAATCTTCGGTGGGTATCCATGGTTTTATAGAGAAGATGATTTACAATCAAGTGCATTCCCATGGATGCGCTCTACAGAAGCACGTGAACAACTTCTGAAGAAAGAATGGAGAAGTAAATTAAATTTACAACAATATGTACAAAGGCGCTATGAAGAATCCATTCAAGAAGTTCCTATTTTAGAGGGAGAAAGCCCACTGGAAGCGAAGAGACGACAATTATTTTATTTAAACATGGTATGGTTTATGACAACATTATTAGACAGAAAAGACCGCATGAGTATGGGAGCAAGCTTAGAAGTGCGCGTTCCATTTGCGGACCACCGACTTGTCGAATATGCGTGGAATATTCCTTGGGAAATGAAAATGTATGAAAACCGCGAAAAAGGTCTATTGCGTAAAGCTTTAGAAGGGATACTTCCACATGACATTTTATATAGAAAGAAGAGTCCTTATCCGAAAACGCATAACCCGCATTATACAAAAGCGGTAACAGTATGGCTACAGGATTTATTAACGGATAAAGGCTCAATTTTGCATGAATTGTTTGATAAAGAGCAATTGAATGGATTAATCCACTCAGGCGGAAGTGCATTCCAAACACCTTGGTTCGGTCAATTAATGACTGGGCCGCAACTTCTAGCTCATTTAGCACAAATTCACGTTTGGTTTAAAGAGTATGGGGTAAATATTAAAGAATAGCAGAAAAGCGGCTTACATGTACGTGAGCCGCTTTTTTTATTAAATAAATTGTCATATAAAATTAAAAACCACCTTATAAATAATATTTATTTAGAATTATTATTTTGACGTACTTATTATTGCTTGTTATAATTGGAAACAAACGTTCTTGAAAAAGATTCTCATTTTCAAAAATTGAGGTGTGAAATAGATGGCAAAGAAAAAAATAGGTTTACTCGTAATGGCGTATGGAACGCCGGAGTCATTGGATGATGTAGAAGCGTATTATACACATATCCGTCATGGGCGTAAGCCAACAGAAGAAGCGCTCCAAGATTTAATCGGGCGTTATAAAGCAATTGGTGGAATATCACCGCTTGCGAAAATTACGAAAGAGCAAGCGCATAAATTAACGGATTCAATGAATAATATATTTACAGAGTATGAATTTACTTGTTACTTAGGATTAAAACATATTGCACCATTTATAGAAGACGCAGTAGAAGAGATGAAGAAAGATGGGATTGAGCATGCGATTAGTATCGTATTAGCACCGCATTACTCTACATTCAGCATTAAAGCATATAATGAACGCGCGATTCGTCTTTCAGAAGACATTGGTGGCCCTGTTATTGAACCAATTGAACAATGGTACGATGAACCGAAGTTTATTTCCTATTGGGCAGATCAAATAAAAGAAACGTTTACAAAAGTTAAAGATAAAGAAAAAGCAGTCGTAATTTTTTCGGCGCATAGTTTACCAGAAAAAATTATTGCAGCGGGTGATCCATATGTAGAGCAATTACGGCAAACAGCAGATTTAATTGCTACAGAAGCAGGTGTAAAGCACTATACAATTGGTTGGCAAAGTGCAGGAAATACACCAGACCCATGGATTGGACCAGATGTGCAAGATTTAACGAGAGATTTGTTTGAAGAGCATGGATATGAATCTTTCGTATATTGCCCAGTTGGATTTGTGGCAGAGCATTTAGAAGTTTTATATGACAACGACTATGAATGTAAGGTTGTAACGGATGAATTAAACGCCCAATATTTTAGACCGAATATGCCAAATGCACAACCTGTATTTATTGATTGTTTAGCTGAAATTGTTTCTAAAAAAATGAAGGGAATAGTTGACAAAGATTTAATTTTGAATAATAATTAGTTTATAATAATTTTAAATAAATAATAATTACTACGAAAGAAAGAGGAGGATCCCCAGATGAATCCAAATAATCGCTTAACAACAAACCAAGGTGCTCCAGTTGGAGATAACCAAAACTCTCGTACAGCTGGTCGCCGTGGACCGGTATTGTTAGAAGACTATCATTTAGTAGAAAAACTTGCACATTTTGATCGTGAGCGTATTCCAGAGCGTGTTGTGCATGCGCGTGGTGCAGGTGCTCACGGTGTATTCGTAACGAAAAACAGCATGAAGCAATATACGAAAGCCGCATTTTTACAAAATGAAGGAACTGAAACGCCTGTATTTGTTCGTTTCTCAACGGTTATTCATGGTCAAGGTTCTCCGGAAACAGCTCGTGATCCACGTGGGTTCGCTGTTAAATTTTATACAGAAGAAGGAAATTACGATATCGTAGGTAACCACTTACCAGTCTTCTTCATTCGTGATGCAATTAAATTCCCTGATATGGTGCATTCTTTAAAACCAGCACCTGATACAAACATTCAAACGCCAGATCGTTACTGGGATTTCATGACGTTAAGTCCGGAATCTACACATATGATGACGTGGGTATTTTCTGATTACGGTACACCAGCGAGTTATCGTGAAATGGAAGGTTTCGGTGTCCATTCATTTAAATGGATTAATGCAGAAGGTAAAATCGTCTATATTAAATATCACTGGAAACCACAGCAAGGTGTACGTAACTTAAATGCAAAAGAAGTGCAAGAAGTGCAAGGGAAAGACTTCAACCATGCAACTCGTGACTTGTTCGATGCAATCGAAAAAGGAAATTATCCGAAGTGGGATTTACACGTACAAGTAATGCAACTAGATGAAACGGATTCTTTAGACTTTGATCCACTAGATCCAACGAAAGTATGGCCAGAAGATCGTTTCCCATTAATGGAAGTAGGAACAATGACGTTAAATCGTAATCCGAAAAACTTCTTCGCGGAAGTAGAACAAGTGGCGTTCTCTCCGAGTGCAACTGTAAATGGTATTGAACCATCTGAAGATAAATTATTACAAGGACGTTTATTCTCTTACCCAGATACACAGCGTTATCGCCTTGGTGCAAACTACTTACAAATTCCTGTAAACTGCCCATATGCAGCTGTTCATAACCAACAACGTGATGGTGCGATGCAAATGAATCAAAACCCATCTACAATCAACTACGAACCGAGCCGTCATGCTGAAAATCCGGTTGAAGATCCAACTTACCGCGATTCAACTATGAAAGTAGAAGGCTACGTATCTCGTGAAAAAATTGAGAAACCAAATGACTTCAAACAAGCAGGTGAGCGTTACCGTTCATTTTCTAAAGAAGAGCAAGATAACTTAATTGCAAACTTAACAAACGACTTAAAAGACGTAAATGAGCGCACGAAATTATTAGCTGTTTGTAACTTCTTCCGTGCAGACCAAGGGTACGGTATGCGTTTAGCTCAAGCGTTAAATGTTGATATTACGCAATATGTAGGGAATGCTCCGAAATAAATAGAAAAAGACGACCGGTTTTCGGTCGTCTTTTTATGTGTAAAATAAGCTTTACACGGGGTGTTTTTCGTTTTCATCATGTCGGAATTTGTTGGTAAATCGATATTTTGTGTCGAAACGTCGATATAATGAAAGAATCGCTGATATATTTAAAAAATCGTCGATATATCCGAATAATCGCTGATATATTCATGAATATACCAACTAGGGTATACCACCGACAGTATAATAAAAAGAGATGCAATCTACTAGTAGTAGATTGCATCTCTTTTTTAATTCACTCGCTCAGTATACTCATAAGCCTTCTCACCGTGCATCGAAATATCAAGTCCCATATGTTCTTCGTGCTCATCTACCCGAACAGGGAGGAAGTAGTTGATCGCTTTAATAATGGCGTATGTCATTATAATTGTGAATGCATATGTTGCTCCGATTGCGACAAGTTGTTTAAATAGTAAAGCTGCGTTTCCGTAAAACAGACCGTTAGCGCCATCACCGTTTACAGTAGTAGTTGCGAAAAGTCCAGTTGCAATACCGCCCCAAGTTCCTCCGATGCCGTGACATCCGAATGCATCAAGTGTATCGTCGTACCCGAATTTCGTTTTTAAGAAGAAGACAGCACCGAAACATAATACGCCGCCAATTGCTCCGATAAGAAGGGCGGAGAAAGGTGTAACAAATCCGCAAGCTGGCGTAATTGCGACTAGACCGGAAACAACCCCGCAAGCAGCTCCCATCGCAGTCGGTTTCGATTGGAAGAACCATTCAGATAGCATCCAAGTTAGAGCAGAGGCAGCGGCGGCTATATTTGTATTAATAAATGCAGTTAAAGCGACGTCGTTTAATGATAATGCACTCCCGACGTTAAAACCGAACCACCCGAACCATAGTAAACCTGCACCTAACATCGTAAATGGTAAATGGTGAGGAGAGGTACCGTTTATGTTTTTTCGTTTTCCGAGGAAAATCGCTAATACAAGACCGGCAACACCAGAAGTGATATGAACGACATTACCACCAGCGAAGTCTAACGCGCCAAGTTCTCTTAGCCATCCGCCAACGCCCCATACCCAATGAGCGACGGGATTGTAAACGAGTGTTGTCCATAGAAGAATAAAAATAAGAAAGGCAGAAAAACGCATTCTTTCAGCGAATGCACCTGAAATTAAAGCTGGAGTTAAAATAGCGAACATGAGTTGGAACATCATAAATAAATTGTGAGGAATAGTAGATGAGTAGTCTGGATTTGGTGCGTAGGTAACTCCGTTTAAGCCGAACCAATCGAGATTGCCTATAAGTCCGTGCCAATCTGGTCCGAAAGATAAAGAATAACCGATTACAATCCACTGAATTGAGACGATAGCCATTGCGCTGTAGCTGTGCATCGTTGTGCTCAATACATTTTTACTACGAACCATGCCTCCGTAAAAAAGTGCTAATCCTGGTGTCATTAACATGACCATTACTGTCGTTACAAACATAAAAACTGTATCTCCCGTATTCATTCAATCTCCTCCTGTAATGTTAGAAAATGTTACATTGTTTGTTATGTTTCATATCATATTCGAAATTGAGGTGAAAATCAACTGAATTTTTAGAAAATTTTATTAATCATGTAAGAAAATCTAACATTATGTATTTTTGAAGGAATGAAATCAGCGTATGCGATTTGTTTAGAAAATTGGTATAATATTCTTACAATTAAAAAACTTGGGGGATGCGTGTGGAAAAAATACGGACTAGGAACCTATTCATTTGTTTTTGTTTAGCTGTCGTTTTGTTTGTACCAATACATACTTTTGCAGATGAAAAAAGAGAGTGGCGAGATGAAGTCATATATTCGATTATGATTGATCGCTTCAATAATGGAGAACCGAAAAATGACAAGCAGTTAGACGTTGGTAATTTAGAAGGTTATCAGGGCGGAGATATAAGAGGAATTATAAAAAGGCTGGATTATATAAAAGAAATGGGTTTTACGACTGTTATGCTTTCGCCACTTTTTGAAAGTGGACAGTATGATGGATTAGACGTGCGAAATTTTCAAAAAGTAAATGAACATTTCGGAACAGAAAATGATCTGAAAGAGCTTGTAAAAGAAGCTCACGAAAAAGGAATGAAAGTTGTATTTCAATTTCCATTTGGAGAAAACGAACAACAAGTAATCGACTCGATGAAATGGTGGGTAAAAGAAGTCGATTTAGATGGAAGTTATGTAATACATAGTGAAAAAAAGCCGCGTTCTTTCTGGGGTGACGTTCAAAAGGATATGCAAGTGATAAAGAAAGATTTTCGTATTATGACAAAAGAAGATAGTGAATACAATGAAAAAATAGTAGAATCGTTTTCCGAAGCGGATGTATCGGTGAAATCGTTATATGATGTGAGTAAAAAAGAAGGGGAGTTTGTTACGTTTTTAGATAATCAAGAAACAAAAAGGTTTGCACGTATCGCAAAAGAAAATATGTATTATCCGCCATCACGTTTGAAACTAGCTCTTACCTATTTATTAACATCACCAGGAATTCCGAATTTTTATTACGGAACTGAAATTGCATTAGATGGAGGAAGTGTACCGGATAATCGCCGATTAATGGATTTTAAATCAGATGAAAAGTTTATGCAGCACATAACAAAGCTTGGCGAACTTAGACAAATGAGACCATCTTTACGACGTGGTACGTTTGAACTTTTATATGATAAAGATGGAATGAGTATATTAAAACGAAAGTACAAAGATGAAGTAACATTAGTAGCAATTAATAATACGAAAGAAACACAAAAAGTTTCCTTACCTGCAAGTGCAATTGGTGAAAAACAACAGTTAAGAGGATTGTTAGAAGACGAAATTATAAGAGAAGAAAACGGGAAGTTCTATCTCGTTTTAAAGCGCGAAGAATCGAATGTGTATACTGTTAGTAAAGAAACAGGTGTGAATTGGTTATTTATCTCCTTAATCGTCGGTGTGAACGTATTATTTATTGCGTTTTTAATTGCGGTTAAAAGGAAACGCAGATGAGGTGAGATATTTGCAGAAAAAGAAGTTGCTCGCTCTATGTTCATGTCTTCTTATCGTATTTGTAAGTTTGTATTTTGGGGACATCGGTGACGATAGGGAATTTGTTCGGTGGGGTGATAGTATTCATTCTGTTAACACAGCAGTTCTTAAGAAAAATAATATTCAATACAAAATCGAAAATGATAAAGTGTATATTCCGAAAAAATCATTTGATAAAGCGATATGGTGCTGCTCTTAATAAATACAAAAACTCCTCTAATTAAGAGGAGTTTTCTTTTTAGCGATAGTTAATGAATTGTACGTCAATCGGTAAGTCAGCACTGCGAACGGCTGCGATTACTGCTTGTAAGTCATCACGGCTTTTCGCTGTAACACGTACTTGATCATCTTGTACTTGTGTTTTCACTTTTAATTTCATTTCTTTAATGATGTTGTTAATTTTTTTCGCGTTATCTTTATCGATACCTTGTTGCAACGTTGCGCGTTGGCGAACAGTGTTACCAGTCGCAGCTTCCACTTTTCCATAGTCCAAGTTTTTAATTGGAACGTTACGTTTTACAAGTTTAGAAATTAAGACGTCTTTTACTTGGTCTAATTTGAACTCGTCGTCAGAAGTTAAAACAAGTACTTCTTTTTCTAGTTTAATATCACTTTTACTTCCTTTAAAGTCATATCGGTTTTGGATTTCCTTTAATGCGATGTTAATTGCGTTTGTTACTTCAGGTAATTCTACTTTCGAAACGATGTCAAAAGAACTATCTTTTGCCATAGTTAGCACCTCCAAATAAATTTCTAATCTTTTTATGTACTGTACATACTAAAGTATAGCTGAAAACGAGCTTAGACTTAAGTGTTTTCATACTTATATTCATGTAACCTCACTTTATTATAGTGAATTTTGGGCAGTTGGACAAATAAAGGAAAAATCGTGTTATAATTAACTTTTGTTTGGAATGATAAAAAAGATAACTTTATATATATAGAAGGGAATTAAAAAATATGTATTTGCAATTAGGATCGATTGAACAGGTAACTGTTTTACGCGAAACGGAAATCGGATATATGGTTGGGAATGAAGAGGAAGAAATTTTCCTACATAAAAACGAAGTAGCTGGAGAAATTGAAGAAGGCGATACAATTGATGTATTCTTATACCTTGATCACCAAAATCGTATTTCAGCAACAATGAAGGAGCCAATTATTACAACACATGATTGGAATTGGGTAAAGGTTGTAGAAGTTATTCCTAGTTTAGGTGTGTTTGTTGATATTGGTGTATCAAAAGATATACTAATTCCACTTGATGAGTTCCCGATTTATATGCCAGTATGGCCAGAAGTGGGCGACGAATTATATTGTACGTTAAAATTAACGAATCGTGATCGTTTAATCGCTCTTCCAGCAAGAGACAGTGATATGCAAGAAATTATCGTAGATGCGACGCCATCTATGCGTAATAAAAACGTCAATGGACGTGTGTATCGTTCACTTCAAGTTGGTTCATTCATACTAACTGATGAGCATTTCCGTGCTTTCTTACACCATACAGAAAGAAAAGAACAAGTCCGCATCGGTGAGCGTGTAACAGGTCGTATTATTGACGTGAAAGATGACGGTACAATCAACATTTCACTTCTTCCTCGTAAAGAAGAAGGAATGGAAGATGATGCTGCAGTAATTTATGAATATATGGAAGAAAGAGGCGGAGCAATGCCGTTTTGGGATAAGAGCCACCCAGAAGACATTAAAGAACGTTTCAATATGAGTAAAGCTGCGTTTAAGCGTGCGCTTGGTAAAATGATGAAAGAAGAAAAGATTTACCAAGAAGAAGGTTGGACTTACTTTAAGAAATAAAGTGAATGAAAAAGAACTATTTTTTCTCTAAATTTTTAAGAGAAAAAATAGTTCTTTTTTTTATTATAAAGTAGATAAAAAGTAAATAAGGTGTAATAAAACGTTTAATCTACAAATATTTTACTGTATTTATAAGGAAAAAAGAATATAAGATGGTAAATTGTCGGAAAATATACATTTTTAGAAAAAAAGACACAATATTGTCGTTTTTATATTGAAGACCATCAGAAAATTCTTTAAATTGTTAATTGTAAGAATGAAAACAGATGAGAATGGCCACGTACGTACGTATATCGCACCGAATGATGCTGGTGCAACGTATAATTATGATCAAACAGGGAAACTATCGGATTTAGCTATTGCAACACCAAAGCAAATGCTACTATTAGAGAAATATGAGTATGACAAAACAGGAAACCGTACGAAGATTAAACATGAAAGTTCTGATGGGAAAATAACGGAAACAAATTACGTATACGATCCAATTAATCAATTATTAAAAGAATCTACACCAAATGGAACAGTTAGAGACTACACGTATGATGGATTTGGCAATCGTACGTGTGTGAAAGTAACAGAAAATGGAAAAGAAACGAAATCAGTAATCGCAACATTTAACGAAGGAAATCAACTTCTAAAATTCGGAAACGAATCGTTAACGTATGACGCAAATGGTAACCGTACATCTGATGGGAAATACACATACACATGGAACGAAGCAGACCAACTTGTTGCTGTAACGAAAAAAGGGGAAGGCAAACCGTTCGCAACATATAAATACGACAACGAAAACCGTCGTATTGAAAAGAACGTAAACGGACAAGTAACCCGTTACTTCTACGACGGTGACAGCATTAACCCGCTATACGAAACAGACGGAAACGGAAAAGTCCTCCGACAATACGTTTACAACAAAGACGGCGTCCGCCTAGCAATGAAAATACAAGATCAATCGGTATATTAACATTATAACTCTCGTGGTGATGTAATTGCGATGACAGATCAAAATAGAGAAGTTGTCGCAACGTATGAATACGATGCATGGGGTAACGTCCTAAAGAGTGAAGCAAAAGGAATCGCAGCGGACAATCCATTCGGATATAAGGAGAAAATATGGATAAATATATTGAAATACACAAACCTGCAACGGAAAAAAACGAATATTTTCTAGTATTAGATGAGCATGATAATTTTGAAAATGATAAAATTTTGAATTTGTTATCAACAATTAATAGATATATAGTTGATGTTGATACAAGCATGGAACAATTTATGGAAACAATGATGTCGAAATTTCATTTATATCTTTTAGTGAATTGTGAAGGGGTTCAAGAAGAATTAACAAAGGTGCAAAATTATATTTGGGAAAAAGAATTAAAAGAGTTAAACTGGAAAAAGTCGATCGTAAAGAGCGCAATTTTAATAAACCAGTATGATCCTGCAACTGATATTTTCGATGTGATTTCTCCTGTATGTATGGAGGGAAGCCTCATGTTCCTTTTCTCTGAAAAGGAAGTAAACGAAAATGAGTTAGAGAGTATCATAAAGTATATGAAATTTGATCGGACAAGAGTATATTTCAATAAAGAAACAATTGAACTGGCGGGGGAAATGGGTTATATAGTAGGGCATTTTGAAGATGAGTATTATATAGTATCTTTACGTTCGGAAAAGCAAGTATTTGTTTGCTATGCAGAAGAATGTATCATAGGCTAGAATACAAGCAATAAAACATGAAATAAAAAAAGCACAGTCTTATCTTTTTAAATAAGACCGTGCTTTTTTTAGTTTCCCCGCTCAAATATAAGAGAAAATGTATCGTTTAATTCACTATCATTTATTTTAATATTTGCCTTTTTTAATTCGTCTTGTAATAGTTTTTGACTGAATGTAGGGTCAGCGATACGTTCTTCTTCTAAGTTTTTACGAATGGAGTCTTTCACTTCATTGTAAGGCTTTAAATCCTTTTTATCAGTTAATTTAATAATGTGATAGCCGTTCGTTGATTTGACGGGATTGCTAATTTCGCCAACTTTTAGTTTGTAGGCAGCTGTTTCAAATTCAGGCGCCATTGTACCTGAATTAAAGTATCCGAGGTCTCCGCCTTTTTCTTTTGATAGTAGATCTTGTGATTCTTGTTTTGCTAATTCTTCAAATGAAGCACCAGCGTCTAGTTTTTTCTTTATTTCTTTCGCTGCATTTTCATCGCTTACTAAAATGTGACTCGCTTTAATTTCTGGTTTATAGTGGTCTTTCACGTCTTTTTCTGTAACGCTTTTCTTAACCGCTTCATGCAGAGCGAGTTTGAACTTCATTTGATTTTTGAAATCAGCCTCATCTTTTAAACGATTGTTTTCTAAAAATCCTTTGAATTGGTCTCCAAATTGATTTTTTACTTTTTGGACCTCGTTATCTACATCATCGTCAGATACTTTATATTTTTTCGTAATAACGTCGTATGCCATCATTTCGTATAGCATGTCTTTTCCGTAACGATCTTTCAATTGTTTTTCGAAGTCGCTCTTCGTAATGGTTGAGTCTGTTGCTGTAGCGACTGTAGCTGAGCCATTCTTTTGTCCGCAAGCAGAAAGCATTAATATACTTATTAGTGCAGTAATAATGAAAATATGTTTCCCTCTCATGCTAACACCTCATCCGAATATGTTATCGCTATTGTAGAATATAGAAGTGAACATGAAGTGAATTTTTAATGTTTTTTCCTGTGAAATGTAAAAAAAGTACATCAACAATTATGTTGATGTACGATGGGATCAAAGGTGATCAGTCTTCTTGGAATATGCGCGCTTGCCCTGCTGAATATTTTTTTGCTCTTGCTCATTTTTTTGCGTGCGTTTTGCATTATTATCGCGAGCTTTTTTGTCGTTATCACTCGTATGTGGCATATGTATCAACTCCATTTCTAAACGTTGTACGTTTATCATTTCCTTTTTCGTAAAGACTATGTATAGCGGTGCATTTATGAAGGGTAAAGGTGGATTAGAGATGGATTTGAAGTTGAATTATACCGAACTTATTAAGAAATTAATCGTTGTAATTATCGCAGGCTTATTAAATGCGATTGGAATGAATTTGTTTTTAACACCAGCGAAAGTGTACGCGAGTGGCTTTGCTGGATTGTCTCAATTATTATCACAAATATTAGGTGATTTTTTATCTATTCATATATCTACAGGAGTATTGTTTAGTTTGTTTAATATTCCTGTCGTTATTTTAGCGTGGAAAAAGGTTGGGAAGGCTTTTACGTTTTTTAGTTTTCTATGCGTTATATTTATGACCTTGTTTTTAGAAATTATCCCAGTTCGAGCGGTTTCGAACGATATTATACTAAATGCAATTTTTGGCGGCATTATTTCAGCGATTGGGGTAGGGGTTGCGTTAAAATGGGGTGCTTCTACAGGTGGTTTAGATATCATTGCGATGATTTTATCTAAGATAAAAGATAAACCTGTCGGTACATACTTTTTCTTTTTTAATGCAATTATTATTATCGCTGCGGGTTATGTATATGGGTGGGAGAAAGCGTTATATACGTTAGTAACTTTATATGTATCAACGAGAATTATTGATGCCATCCATACTCGCCATGTGAAAATCACAGCGTTAATCGTTACGAAAAATGGTGCAGACGTACGAAAGGCGATTCACTCACGGTTAGTGAGAGGGATTACAACTATACCTGCAACAGGTGCTTACACAAATGAAAATAAGGAAATGTTAATGATGGTTATTACTCGTTACGAGTTGTACGAATTAGAAAGGGTTATTAAACAAGTAGACCCAGGTGCGTTCACAAATATACTGCAAACGGTCGGGGTATTCGGATTGTTTCGAAAAGATTAAAGAGGACCAAAGCTGGTCCTCTTTTTTAATGCAAATTCGTAATGTTTTGCAACTGCTCCTGCATCTCGCGTAGCTGAACTTTCTCAGCAGTTGAAGAGTTTGCATAAGCGGATTGCAAAGCGTTTTTTGCTGTATATACGAGATCTTGTTGTTCAGCGCCGCTTGAACAAGATACGGCATTTGCAACAGCATCTCTAGCTTGTTGGA
Organism: Bacillus cereus group sp. N31; assembly: GCF_016483245.1. Classification (NCBI taxonomy): domain Bacteria; kingdom Bacillati; phylum Bacillota; class Bacilli; order Caryophanales; family Bacillaceae; genus Bacillus; species Bacillus cereus group sp. N31. Next base: position 73,581 of record NZ_JAEHCH010000010.1, read on the forward strand.
ATAGTAAGTTCCCCATTTAAACCCCTCCAAAAGAAGAGTTACTTCTCGCTTTTTCTGCCTCAGCTAATGTACCTCTGTACGGGAATCTTGCATCATGCTTCATAACAGCATCGGCTCCTTGTTGGATAAAACGTTTTGATTTGTTCTTTTTACCCATTCGAAAAACCCCCTTTATTTAGCTGAAAACAATCGACGCGTTAACTCGGCGTCTAATTATAGTATGAGCGTTTGGCGAGAAACTATAAGCAGGGAATTTTTAGATTACAATCCAAGAACCTCTTCTAAATATAGAGCGATGCCATCTTCTTCATTTGTTAATGTCGTATGATTGGCGAGTGATTTTAATTCAGGTATTGCATTACCCATTGCGATACCGTGACCAGCAAATTCAATCATTTCAAAATCATTATCTTCATCACCGAAAGCGATAATTCGCTCTTTTGGAATGTTGTAATGACTAGAAATTTTTTGCAATCCGACCGCTTTATTTAATCCGCTTTTTACAATTTCAATAATTGGCCAAGGTGCGCCCCATTTTCTATGATCGATCACTTCAGCGTGCATATCAGTTAAATGTTGACGAATTGCAACGGAATGATCATCGTGTGCGTCAATTAATAAACAAGTCGGATGGTCGTTTAAAATATTTAATAAATCTCCTGTGAAAATCTTTGGAGAACCAAATTCGAAAATGTGTTTTTTATCTTCATCAATTTCACGAACGTACACATCATCCATCACTTCAGCGTATATATTTTTTACGCCGAAATCAAAGCAAGCTCGGACAATTTCTTGGGCTGTTGCTAGCTCAAGTGGAGAGTGATGTGTGCCCCAATTTGAATCAAGAGGGTGATGCACGTAAGCACCATTAAAGTTTACAATCGGTGTATTAAGATTAAGTTCTTTATAATAATCAAAACTAGCACGGAATGGACGTCCTGTTGAAATGACGACGATATGCCCTTGTTCCTTTGCTTTTGTAATTGTCTGTTTCGTTCGAGTGGAAATTATTTTGTTGTCTGTTAATAAAGTGCCGTCTAAGTCTAATGCGATTAAATGTTGTTTACTCATAATTTCACCTCTTATAATAATTTTTTTGTATCTATCTGTATTTCCGTTTTTAATATGCAGAAATAAGAGGTTAGACTGGGTGAGACCACCATAGATGGAAAGTTCACTATATATCCATCTTACGTCGCAAAGTACTGTGGTGTCTACTATTTCTCGTTGGAAATCAAGAAAAGTCAATGTCTTTTTAGAAAGTTCAAACAATGTTTCTTTCATTATGTACAAATTGTGAAAAGGGTTACATTGCCCGTATGAGGAGGCTTATAATAAACATGTAATCTTCTCGTATATGTTTGACTCTCCTTTGAAGCTAGCCTACAGGTAGGTTGGTTTCTTTTTTTCTACAAGTAAGGAAGTAATCCCTGCTTAAGCTTGTGTAATTATATATATTGTAAATCGGTGAACTGTAGTACTTGTTTCCTAAACATGACAGAAAAGCTTTCTTTTAAAATGGATATACTAATGAGGCAAGACGTCATGGAAGGAGAATGAAGATGGGACAAAATCGCAGGTTTCGTTCTGGACAAAAAGCGCCAAATGATGGCGTTTACGTAGAAATTGGTGAAACGGGAAGTATGGTAAAAAATCCGCAAATGGTACAATTAACTGCCGGTGAAAAGTTTCCAGATAACACGAATCATAACCGTCAGTGGACATATAAAAGAAAACCGTAACAGAAGCCGCAATCTTTATTGCGGCTTTTTTTTGTTACATAATATAATTTCATTTACTGTACTTTTTTAAGTAGCATAATGAATGCTCCCTTTTTCTTTTTCCAATAATAAGTTTGAAAATACATAGGCAAATTTATTGTATAAAAAAGTAAGTTGGCGTATAATCAAATCAAAGGTCAAAGAAAGTCAAACTTTTGGAGGGCTGTAAAGATGGACTTAAATCAAATGACAACGAAAACACAAGAGGCGATTATGAGTGCCCAATCTTTAGCGGTATCTCATCATCACCAAGAGGTGGATACTGTTCATCTATTACTTGCATTATTAGAGGAGCAAGATGGATTAGCAGTACGTATATTTCAAAAAATGAATGTTGATATAGAAGCATTGAAGCAAGATGTAGAAAATGTAATTAAAAAGAAACCTTCTGTAACGGGAAGCGGAGCAGAAGTTGGGAAATTGTATATAACAAGCAATCTGCAGCAACTGCTTGTAAGAGCAGGGAAAGAAGCAGAAAAACTGCAGGATGATTACATTTCAGTAGAACATGTATTGCTTGCTTTTTCTGAAGAAAAAGGCGATATCAATCATTTATTTACAAGATTGCATATTACGAAAGATAACTTATTACAGTCTTTAATGACAGTTCGGGGGAATCAAAGAGTGACTAGTCAAAATCCAGAAGCAACTTATGAAGCGTTAGAAAAATATGGCCGTGATTTAGTGGCGGAAGTGAGAGCAGGGAAAATTGATCCTGTTATCGGACGAGATAGTGAAATTCGCCGCGTTATTCGCATTCTTTCACGTAAAACGAAAAACAACCCTGTTTTAATTGGTGAGCCAGGTGTTGGTAAAACAGCAATTGTTGAAGGATTAGCACAGCGTATCGTGAAAAAAGATGTACCAGAAGGGTTAAAAGATAGAACAATCTTTGCATTAGATATGAGTGCACTTGTAGCCGGAGCAAAATTCCGTGGTGAATTTGAAGAGCGCCTGCAAGCTGTATTAAATGAAATTAAAAAGAGTGAAGGCCGTATTTTATTATTCATTGATGAACTTCATACAATCGTCGGTGCTGGTAAAACAGAAGGTGCGATGGACGCAGGGAATATGTTAAAACCGATGCTTGCTCGTGGTGAACTGCATTGTATCGGGGCAACGACATTAGATGAATATCGTAAATATATTGAGAAAGACCCAGCGTTAGAAAGACGTTTCCAACAAGTATTAGCAGAGGAACCGACTGTTGAAGATACAATTTCCATTTTACGTGGTTTAAAAGAGCGTTTTGAAATTTATCACGGTGTAAATATTCATGACCGCGCGATTGTAGCAGCATCTGTTTTATCAGATCGATATATTTCAGATCGCTTCTTACCGGATAAAGCAATTGACCTTGTTGACGAAGCATGCGCAACAATTCGTACAGAAATTGATTCTATGCCAACAGAATTAGATGAAGTAACGCGCCGTATTATGCAGCTGGAAATTGAAGAAGCCGCTCTTGGAAAAGAGAAGGACTTTGGTAGCCAAGAACGTCTAAAAACATTGCAACGTGAATTATCGGATTTAAAAGAAGTTGCAAGTAGCATGAGAGCGAAATGGGAGAAAGAAAAAGAAGATATTCACAAAGTTCGTGACTTACGTGAACATTTAGAGCGTCTGCGCCGTGAATTAGGAGAAGCAGAAGGTAATTACGATTTAAATAAAGCAGCTGAACTTCGTCACGGAAAAATTCCTGCAATTGAAAAAGAGTTAAAAGAAGCAGAAGAAATGGGCGCGAATAATAAACAAGAAAACCGTTTATTACGTGAGGAAGTAAGTGAAGAAGAGATTGCTGATATTGTTTCACGCTGGACTGGCATTCCTGTCGCAAAACTCGTTGAAGGTGAACGTGAGAAATTATTACGATTAGAGCAAATTTTATCAGAGCGTGTCATCGGACAAGAGGAAGCGGTAAGCTTAGTATCAGATGCAGTTCTTCGTGCGCGGGCTGGTATTAAAGACCCGAATCGCCCGATTGGTTCTTTCATTTTCCTAGGACCAACTGGTGTTGGTAAAACAGAACTTGCAAAAACGTTAGCACAGTCTTTATTCGATAGTGAAGAGCAAATGATTCGCATCGACATGTCTGAGTACATGGAGAAACATGCTGTGTCACGCTTAATTGGTGCACCTCCTGGATATGTTGGATATGAAGAGGGCGGTCAATTAACGGAAGCAGTAAGACGTAAACCGTATTCCGTTATTTTGTTAGACGAAATCGAAAAAGCGCATCCAGAAGTATTCAACATTTTATTACAAATGTTAGATGATGGACGCATTACAGATTCGCAAGGACGTACAGTAGACTTTAAAAACACGGTTATTATTATGACTTCAAATATTGGATCTGCTCATTTATTAGATGGATTAGAAGCAGATGGTTCCATTAAAGAGGAATCAAGAGAACTTGTCATGGGACAATTAAGAGGACATTTCCGACCAGAGTTTTTAAATCGTGTCGATGAAATTATTTTATTCAAGCCTCTTACAACGAATGAAATTAAAGGTATTGTTGATAAAATTGTAAAAGAATTACAAGGTCGTTTAGCTGACCGTCATATTACGGTAGAATTAACGGATTCTGCAAAAGAATTTGTTGTAGAAGCTGGCTTTGATCCGATGTACGGAGCTCGTCCATTAAAACGATACGTACAGCGTCAAGTGGAAACGAAATTAGCGAGAGAATTAATTGCAGGCACAATTACGGATAATAGTCACGTAGTTGTTGATGTAGAAAATAACGAATTAGTTGTTCATGTGAAATGAAAATAAAAAAGAGTTCGGATAAAATCCGGACTCTTTTTAGTGTTGTTCTACTGGCTCGTTTGGAATTGCAGCTGAAATCGCTAATACTAATACCGCAAGAACAACTGAGAAAATAGACGCTTGGTTAAAATCGTATGTACCGCCAGTCATAGAGCCGATTACGTAGCTCATCATATGTACAAGCGCGAACGACCAAATTAATGCCCAAATGAAACGCATATTTTACACCTCTATTCGTTCAATCTGTCCTTATTGTAACACAATTGAAAAAAGAATATAGAAAAATATTTGTAGATTTTTCAACGCAAATTTGCATTCCGTTCATACATTATAAAAGAGTGGTTTTATACGTTTAGAAAATAAGGCGGGGGAAAAATGAGTATTACGGAACGTTTTTTTTACTTAGAAAAAGAACCATGTGTCATTTATTTACCGGAGAAGCCAAATGGGTTTTCAGTTATGCTCCTCGGTGATTACAACTACTTTATTGAGAATGGTACAAGTTTATGGACACAGCATGCGGGAAGATCTTATTTTTTACATGGCCTTATTGAGGAAGGCTACACGGTCTTTTCTTCTAATTTATATGGAAGACACTGGGGGAATGACCAATCTGTTCGTCTAGCGAAACGTTTATATGATGTTGTTTTGAGAAAAGAGACATTAAATACGAAAATGCACATTATGGCAGATGGTATGGGTGCGCTTGTAGCGCTTGAAATGATGAACAAATACCCTGAAAGTATACGTTCTGTCATTATGTTAAATCCGTGTTTAGATTTGCCAGAATATGTGGAGTTCGAAAAAGAGCATAAGTTTTTTTACAAAAGATTAGTGAAGGAATTAAGTTTGGCGTACGATTCCAAAGAAGAAGAATTAGAATCAAAAATAAATAAGAAATCTTTTACGCTTCTTCCGTCTTGTGTACCTGTTAAAATTTTCGTATCAACACAAGAAAAAAGAGGAAGAAAACAGTTGTTACGTAAATACGAGAAAATGAGGCAATTCAATCAATGTGATACTTCTGTCTTATTCCATCTCCAAGATGTGAAATATAAAATGGTTAGACAAACAACGGATTTCTTTAAAAAATATGAAGAAGAATTGTGAGGCTCCCATATACATAAATGAGGAGCTATTTGTTTCAAGGGGAAAGGGTTGGTGGTATGGAACGCGTGCTGATTATAGGTGCACTTACGTTTGTAGGTTATCACCTTGTGAATAAAATGATTGCAGAAGAAGTAGAAGTGTATGGTCTTGATTTTGATGAATATGATAGTATGACAAAAATTAATGAAGAGAAGTTATTGTTAATTGGGCGAAACGCTTTATTTACGTACTATCCAATAAGAGATGAAGATGGATGGAGATTAGTAGAGGAAGAGAATTTCGATGCAGTTTACTTTTGTTTGTGTGAACCAAACCAGCAAAGTGGCTTTCGGAATGAAAGAGTCATATTACAATATTTAAAGCGGATTATAAAAATGTGTGAAGAAAATAAAGTAAAGCTAAATCTAATTTCTTCTATTGAGGTAGGATGCACAGGGGAATCCGAAAATAAACGCCTATTTTCGAAAGTAGAAGAAGGGTTAAAAAAAGGGGAATTACAATATAGTGTATTTCGAGTTCCTACATTATATGGTCCGTGGCAACCATCCTTTATGATGTATCATCAACTCATTTTATCAGAACTGGATGAGAAAGAGTGCCGTTGTACGAGTGAGGAAAAAGGAAGCGATTTACTTTACATTGAAGATGTATGCGAATACTTATGGGGAAATGGAACGAACGGAGAGCATCTCGGTATATACAATTTACTTAGTGGTAAACGGTCGTTATGGGAAAAAGGGATGAATCTTTTACGTGCAGATGATAAAGTGAATAAAAATAATAAGGAAGAAAGAGATGAAGCGACCGAGGATATTCCGATAAAAAGAAATACCCCGTTAGAATACGGTTTAAATAAACAATTGGCACATATGAAAAAATATAAAGAGTTATACGAAGGATAGTGCACGTGTTACACTATTGTATGGATTATGAATTGAAAGTTTTAATGGAGAGGAAGAGTATAATATGAACGAAAAAAGCATGCAATTTTTACAAATCGCAATGAAGCATTTACCAGAGGCAAAGGCAATTTTAGATTCGAATGGAATTGAGCTTGATATGGAGAAGGCACAACCAGTGTTAGAGTTATTAATGAAAGTTATGAATGAAGCATATGAGCTTGGGAAAGCAGACAAAGAATAAAACCCTTCTTTTTGAGGGGAGAGAGGCTCGAACCGTGAGTAGAAGCGGTTCGGGTCTTTTTATATTTCGAGCGAAGTAAGGGGAGGAATAGGGGAAGGTATGTTTTCGTTGTTTTTACTGAAAAATAAAGAGAATAAAACGCTAGCTTTCTGTTTTAGCTGAAATATATTCTAGACAAAAGTAAATTTATGTTTTAAAATTAGTACCAAGTCATAATAATTGATATAAAACGGAGGGCTGCGATGTGAACGTGGGCATTTTAGGGATCGGAAGATATGTGCCAGAAAAAGTAGTCACAAATCACGATTTAGAGAAAGTAATGGATACATCCGATGAATGGATTCGTACGAGAACGGGAATTGCAGAAAGACGCATTGCCGATGAGACAATAGATACTTCATATATGGCCGTAGAGGCTTCTAAAAAAGCACTTGAAGATGCAGGGATTAGCGGAGAGGATATCGATCTTATTTTAGTGGCAACAGTAACGCCAGATCGTGCTTTTCCAGCAGTAGCTTGTGTGATTCAAGAGGCAATTGGAGCGAAACACGCAGCGGCAATGGATTTAAGTGCAGCGTGTGCTGGTTTTATGTACGGAATGATTACAGCACAGCAATTTATTCAAACTGGAACTTATAAAAATGTATTAGTAGTTGGTAGTGATAAACTATCTAAAATTGTAGACTGGAATGATCGAAACACAGCAGTACTATTTGGAGACGGAGCTGGCGCTATCGTAATGGGAGCTGTTTCAGAAGGAAGAGGCGTTTTATCTTTCGAATTAGGAGCAGACGGAAGTGGCGGCAAGCATCTTTATCAAGACGAGTATGTTATGATGAATGGCAGAGAAGTCTTTAAATTTGCTGTTCGTCAACTTGGAGATTCTTGTCTTCGTGTGTTAGATAAAGCTGGTCTTACGAAAGAGGATGTGGATTTCTTAGTACCACATCAAGCGAATATTCGTATTATGGAATCTGCGAGAGAGAGATTAAATTTACCACAAGAAAAAATGAGTATGACAATTGAAAAGTTCGGTAATACATCAGCTTCTTCCATTCCAATTGCAATGGTAGAGGAATTGCAAAATGGACGTATTCAAGACGGTGATTTAATTATACTTGTTGGTTTCGGCGGTGGATTAACATGGGGAGCAGTAGCTCTTCGTTGGGGTAAATAAGGATTGAGAGAAAAAAGGAGTGTATTTTGTATGGAAAAAAAGAGGGTCGTAATTACAGGACTAGGAGCTGTTACACCGATCGGAACAGATGTTGAAACAGCTTGGGAAAACATAAAAAAGGGTGTATCTGGAATCGGGCGACTTACAAGAATTGATCCGGAACTATTTCCAGCAAAAGTAGCAGCAGAAATTAACGACTTTGAAGTCGAGAAATATATTGATAAAAAAGAAGCGCGCCGTATGGATCGCTTTACACAATATGCAGTAGCAGCAGCGAAAATGGCAGTTGCGGATGCAAAGCTTGAAATTACAGAAGAAAACGGACCTCGAATTGGTGTATGGATTGGTTCTGGTATTGGTGGTATGGAAACATACGAAGAACAATTTAAGATTTTTACTGAGAAAGGTCCACGCCGCGTGAGTCCATTCTTCGTACCGATGATGATTCCAGACATGGCAGCGGGTCAAGTATCTATTGCGACTGGAGCGAAAGGAATTAACACTTGTTCTGTAACGGCTTGTGCATCTGGTGCAAACTCAATTGGTGATGCATTTAAAGCAATTCAGCGCGGTGATGCGGATGCAATGATTACAGGTGGAGCAGAAGCACCGTTAACAAGTATGGCATTCGCAGGATTTAGTTCAGCGAAAGCATTAACATTTAATGAAGATCCAGCAACTGCTTGCCGCCCATTTGATAAAAATCGTAGCGGTTTCGTAATGGGTGAAGGTTCAGGGATTCTAATTCTTGAAGAATTAGAGCATGCATTAGCACGTGGTGCTCACATTTATGCGGAAATCGCTGGTTATGGCGCAACTGGAGATGCATTCCATATTACAATGCCTGCTCCTGGCGGTGAAGGCGGAGTGCGTGCAATGCGTCAAGCTTTAGCGGATGCAGGTCTAGAGCCAGAAGATATCGATTACATTAATGCACATGGTACAAGTACAGATGCAAATGAAAAATACGAAACGATGGCAATTAAAGAAACTTTCGGTGAGCATGCATATAAAGTAGCCATTAGCTCAACGAAATCTATGACAGGTCACTTATTAGGTGCAGCTGGTGCTGTTGAAGCGATCTTCTCTATTAAATCAATTACGGACGGAGTAATTCCTCCAACAATTAACTATGAAACACCAGATCCAGAATGTGACTTAGATTACGTACCGAATAAAGCGAGACAGCAAGAAGTAAAAGCTGTATTAAGTAACTCACTAGGGTTCGGTGGTCATAACGCAGTATTAGTATTTAAATCGTATAAATAATAGATGAAATAAGGTGTTTTTTCGTAATAAACTACGAAAAAACACCTTATTTATTTTTACGCCTTTTTCTTCTTTTGCATATACATAAGAAAAAGGGGGGGATAAAGATGGGGGTTGTTGAAACAGCCGAGTGGTTACATCTATATTATGGACGGCCAGAAAAGCTTTGTGAGAAATTTACGAAGTATATTCCACTACCAAAAGAAAGGTTGTATCGCTTTTTAATTTCTAAAGGTATGTATCGCCCAGTAATGCGAGGAGAACGTGAAATTAAAGAATTAGAGAAAAAAGAAATTTGGAAAGAGTTACGTATGGAGTATGATAAATTGAAAAATTGGTTAAAAGGTCCGGATGTCCCTATCTTTATTTTATTATCAGATTCGTATAATCGAACTGTACAAGAAGAGTATAACGGAAAAGCTGGATTATCTATGCGTCACGTTATTTTCTTATTCGTATGTGGACGGAATTCGGTGGAAGAATTAAAAGTGTTATTGGCACATGAATATCACCACATATGCAGGTTACATCAAATTGAGACAAAAGAAACAGAGTATACGTTACTTGATACGATGATTATGGAAGGGTTAGCTGAGCAAGCAGTAACGGAAAGATATACAGAAAAAAATAATGCACCGTGGACGAAATATCTTTCAAAAGAAGAGGCGATTTATTATTGGCAAAACGTTGTTCAAGAAAGAATAAGTATAAAACGAGGAACGAGGGAGCATGACGTATTATTAAACGGACTTCATTCTTATCCGAAAATGCTTGGTTATGCGCTTGGATTTCACATTGTAAAAGATTGTGTAGCGTTTGAAGGGGAAGATACACTGTCTTTATTACCTATAGATGCGAAAGAAATATTGAGTAAAGCAAATACATTTCGTATTCCATGAAAAACAGGAGGTCTACCTCCTGTTTTTTTAGATATTATAGAAGGAAAAATAATAATTAGAATATATTTCCTTAAGTGGAATAAAGTTAAGCGAAAATGAACATAATGATTGGTACAAACAGTAGTGAAGTGAGGGATAGAGAATGTTATATCTACATGATGTATGGGTAAATTGGTTTGAAGGTGAAGAAAATGGGTATAACGTTTGTCATTTTTACGAATGGCGGAAAGATGATACGATTGAACTATTAGATCAAGTGCCATTATTAAAAGTAGATGCCACATTATATCATTACATCGAGAACGAATTGTTAGAGCTTCCGCAAAAGTTGTTGGAAGACGTACATCATAAGGCTTATATTCGTAAAAATCATGAACGTTTGCAGCAAGAGTATTGCTTTGTTGTTACAGATGGAAAAGGAATTATTGCGATTGATACAATTGGTTACAATGTACCAATTAGAAAAAGTAGACTTATACCTCGCCAAGAGCAGATGGTATATGAGATGGTGGAAAACGTACAAGCAGAAAAGTATGAGTTCCAAGTAGAGGAAACAGAAAAGGAACATCATATTTTATCACCATCGCCTTTCATTATGAATGGCTTAACTCGTAAAGAGAGACAGCTAAAACAATTATTATTTATGGCGTTAGATCAATTACATACAACGAAAAACACAGCGGAAATTCGCTATTGGTACACAGAATGGGATCCGTCAGCATATGGAACGGTCCAACATATGGAATTTGAAGATATTTGGGCAAGACTATATGATGAAGCGAAATCAGGCTGGTCTGAGAAGCACGAACAATTATGCGAGCGCCTTGTAAAAGGACAGCCGTTTTTTGAAAAGTTATGGGAAATGGAAAATGAGCAAAAGGTAAATTAAAAAACCGCCAATTGGCGGTTTTTTAATTTGATGAAATCTAGCTTCAGCGGCAAGAATGTTCGGTGGCTTCGCGCCTTCCTGCGAGGCAAAAAGCGCCTCTACGTCAGGAGCTCCATCCCCCTCACATTCTAAACGAGCCGCCTCCGCTTTATATATTATCTACGCTTTCTGCTTAGTCCCATTGCGTTTTCTACTTTGCGTAGTTGTTTGAATGCAACGCGGTTTGCTTTTTCGGCACCTTTGTCTAGAATTTCGTCTAGTTCTGGGGAGCTGATTAGTTCGTTATATTTGTCTTGGATTGGGCGAATTGCTTCTACGACTACTTGTGCTAAGTCGCCTTTAAAGTCGCCGTATCCTTTTCCTTCGTACATTGCTTCTATTTCTTCAACTGTTTTTCCTGAGAATGAAGAGTAAATTGTTAATAGGTTAGAGATTCCAGGTTTATTTTCTTTATCGAATTTTACGATACCTTCTGAATCTGTTACAGCACTTTTAATTTTCTTTTCAATTGTTTTTGGTTCATCAAGCATACTGATCATTGATTTTGGATTCGGATCAGATTTACTCATTTTTTTCGTAGGTTCGGTTAATGACATAACGCGAGCTCCTACTTTTGGAATACGAATTTCAGGAACTATGAACACTTCACGGAAGCGTTTGTTGAAACGCTCTGCTAGATCACGTGTTAATTCCATATGTTGTTTTTGGTCATCACCAACAGGTACGATTTCTGTGTTATAAAGTAAAATATCAGCAGCCATTAATGGTGGATACGTAAGTAATCCAGCTGGAACTGAATCTCTACCTGAAGCTTTATCTTTATATTGTGTCATACGCTCTAATTCTCCAACGTAAGCAACAGATTGCATGATCCATCCTAGTTGAGCGTGTGCAGGTACTTCTGATTGTACAAATAAAGTAGCTTTTTCAGGATCGATGCCGCATGCTACATAAAGTGCAGCAAGACTACGAATGTTTTTGCGAAGTTGTATAGGATCTTGAGGTACTGTAATGGCATGTTGGTTTACAATACAGAAATAGCAATCGTGTTCGTTTTGAAGCTCTGTAAATTGCTTCATAGCCCCTAAATAGTTTCCAAGTGTAATCGTTCCGCTTGGCTGAATACCAGAAAAGATAACTGACATAATTATTTCCTCCTAAATTTGAATGCGTGATAGGGAAGAGAAGGCAAACAAAAAAGCCCATTCATCCCAAAAAACTATAGGGACGAATGGACCGCGGTACCACCCTAATTATTTCACTACTGTGAAATCTCTCTAATCCATAGTAACGTCTGGATATAACGCCAAGGCCTACTACTTTCGGTTCGGTTTGGTGCTCAAAAGCCCATTCCACATTGTACAATTACTTGTTCACACCAGCCACAAGCTCTCTGAAATTGTTTCAATATGTACTCTTCTTTATCATCGCATACATATAAATTTATTTATTGTTAACTGAGCTCTTTTAATATGAAAGAACTAAAGTTTTATAACAAAATGTTTTGCTGATAATTATATCATATGGGATAGTGTTTGCAAACTACATCAAAATAGTAAAGCTAATGAGAGTCGAGAACGCTCCGAGTATGATACCTGTAATACAAATAGGATATGTCCATTTGAATGAATATGTTTTATAAATACGTTCTTTCTTATTCACCGGTTCCTCGGATTCTTCAATTAACGAGTCTATTTTTTTGTTCGTGCCAAATACTCTCTGGAAAGCGTAAAGAGTTACATTGAAAAATCCATTTTGAAATATGAATAAAAAACCACCTATCAGAATAAAAAATAGCGCGATATAAAACGAGATGTTGACAAAGTTCAACAAAAATTGAGATGAAATGAGGAATGCACCAATACTAGAAGCAATCATCGCTATAAAAATTAGTATACAAGTATGAAAAAAAACTTTATTCAAAATATTCCCCTCCGTCAAAATATTACTAGAATTATTATACTATAAAAGCTATAATAAGTACTAGGGATAATTTTTTGAAAATTATACGCAATTAAAGGTCTGATTTTAAGATGATGGTAGCAATGTTAACGTATCCCTTTACGAAAAATTAAAAATATAAACATTTTATTAAAAATTTTAACAAAAAAACAAAAAACTATATTCACAATCGTCGTATTATATGTATAATGAAAATTGTAGAAACTTGGAGATTATTCTTTCAATTCTACTTTTTAACAAGTGAGGGTACAGGAAGTGCAATTAGGGGAGGCAACACAACATGAAGAAAAAGATACCGTTATTACTTGCATCAACTTTAACTGCAAGTATGTTGCTTGGCGCGTGTAGCTACCAAAAAGATGACGCAAAAGCAAAAGGGAAAGAGAACGCTACGAGTAGTAGTAACGGAAAACAGATTCTTAATTTAACAGAGTTATCTGAAATTCCGTCAATGGATGCATCATTAGCATCTGACTCTTCATCTTCTACAGCATTAAATAATACGATGGAAGGTTTATATCGTATTGGCAAAGATCAAAAGAGAATGCCTGGCGTTGCAGAAGATGTCGAAAAGCTAGATGATGGGAAGAAATACATATTTAAATTAAGAAAAGATGCGAAATGGTCAAATGGGGAACCTGTAACAGCTAAAGACTTTGTGTATTCATGGAAAAGAGCCGTAAATCCAGATACAAAAGCAACGTATTCGTACATTATGTTCGATATTAAAAATGCAGAGAAAATTCATAAAAAAGAATTACCTGCTGACCAATTAGGTGTAAAAGCGATTGATGATTATACATTAGAAGTGGAATTAGACAATCCCGTTCCTTACTTTATCGATTTAACAGTTTATCCAGTATTTTACCCGCTAAATGAAAACTTTGTAAAAGCACAAGGTGATAAGTTTGGTTTAGAGGCAAATACAACATTATATAACGGTCCATTCGTTATGAGTGATTGGAAACATGAACAAAGTTTCCAATTCAAGAAGAATCCTTCATATTGGGATAATAAAACGGTTAAAATCGAAGAAATCAACTTTAATATTGTAAAAAATACAGCAACTGATGTAAATTTATATGAGACAAACGCGATTGATCGTGCGGCTTTAACGTCTGAATTTGTTGATAAGTTTAGACAAAGCCCAGAGTTCCAAACAAGAAAAGAAGCAGGGGTTGCTTACTTAAGATTTAATCAAAGTAATCAGTACTTAAGTAATAAAAACTTAAGAAAAGCAATTTCAATGTCCTTTGACCGTGATAACATTGCGAAAGTTATTTTAAATAACGGTGCAATTGGAGCTTACGGATTTGTTGGAAAAGATTTCGCTGAAGGTCCGAATAAAAAAGATTTCCGAGCTGAAAATGGAAAGCTAGTTGAAACAAATCCAAAAGAAGCGAAAAAGCTTTGGGAAACAGCGAAGAAAGAGCTTGGAACTGATAAAATCGAACTAGAATTCTTAAACTTTGATAATGAAGATGCTAAAAAAGTTGGTGAATTCTTAAAAGGTGAGATAGAAAAGAACTTACCAGGTTTATCAATTAAAATTAAACAGCAACCATTCGCACAAAAAAATAAATTAGAAGATTCTCAGCAATATGATATTGCGTTTGGTATTTGGGGACCAGATTTCCCAGATCCAATCTCATATTTAGATATGTTTGTTACGAATGGTTCTCAAAATAAAACAGGGTATTCTAATCAGAAATATGATGAGTTAATCCTAAAAGCTAAAACAGATACAAAAGATTTACAAGCTCGCTGGAACAATCTTCTAGAAGTAGAGAAGATGTTAATTAAAGAGGATGCAGTTATCACTCCAATCTTCCAAAAAGGTTCAGCGTATGTAGTAAAAGGTGCCGTAAAAGATATTATCCCAATTAACTATGGTGGTAAATTAACTTACAAATGGGCATCTGTTGAACAAAAATAATCTTTTTTTCCATCGTTTACAAGGGTATATGCCTATGATGGGCATATGCTCTTATTTTAAAAAAATAAAAGTAAGAATATTTTAAACTATCTTATTGCTTTTGAGAAAAACGGGGAGGTGCTTGACTATGGGACGTTATGTATTAAAACGTTTCGTGTACATGGCTTTGACATTATTTTTAATTACTACACTGACTTTCTTTTTGATGAAATTACTTCCGGGTTCTCCGCTTAAAAACCAGGAGAAGCTATCACCGGCACAAAAAGAAATCATTCTTGAAAAATACGGATTGAATGATCCGGTACCAGTTCAATACGCACGTTACTTAGGTAACTTAGCAAAAGGTGATTTAGGGGTATCATTCCAATATGATAACCGACCAGTAACAGACATGATTGTGGATCGTATTGGACCATCAGCCCAATTAGGTTTACAAGCGATTATATTAGGGACATTTATCGGTTTAATTTTAGGTATTGTTGCCGCACTTCGTAATAATACGTGGGTGGATTATAGTGCAACAGTTATTTCGGTACTCGGAATGTCGGTACCATCATTCGTATTCGCCGCATTACTACAATATTTCGTAGGGGTAAAACTTGGTTGGTTCCCGGTAGCATTCTGGAAAGGGCCAGAGTTTACTGTAATGCCTACAATTGCATTATCGATGGGAGTTATCGCAACAATCGCACGTTTCTCTCGTGCAGAATTAATTGAAGTTATGCAGTCAGACTATATTTTAACAGCGAAAGCAAAAGGAATTAGTCAAGGCGTTATCATTGTAAAACACGCACTTCGTAACGCGTTAATTCCAGTTGTAACAATTTTAGGACCAATGGTTGCGGCATTAATTACAGGAACACTTGTTATCGAGCAAATTTATGCTGTACCAGGACTTGGGGAACAATTCGTTAAATCGATTACTTTAAATGACTATACAGTTATTATGGGAACTACGATTTTCTATAGTGCAATCTTCATTTTAGTTATTTTCATTGTCGATATTTTATACGGAATTATTGATCCTCGTATTCGTTTAGCGGGAGGGAAAAAATGATGAAAGATGTACAAAAATTATCTCCAGATTTATTTCAACAAGCCAATCAAAATAATGTTGATAATGAAGTCATTGCCCGTCCAAGCTTAACGTTTTGGCAAGATGTAAGAAGACGTTTGTTCCAACATAAAGGTGCGATGCTTGGCCTTGTATTATTAGTAATCATTGCGCTATTAGCGATTTTTGGACCGATGGTAAGTAAACACTCGTATAAAGAGCAAGATTTAGGTCGTGCGAAATTACCACCAAAAATTCCAGTTATTGAAAATGTTCATTGGTTACCATTTGACGGTACAGATCAATATGGTGTTGACCAATATGAAAAACGTGATATTAAAGAGTACTTCTGGTTTGGTACAGATGATCTTGGCCGTGACTTATGGACAAGAACATGGGAAGGTACACGCGTATCATTATATATCGCTCTTTTAGCAGCAGCAATTGACTTAGTAATTGGGGTTGCATACGGAGGTATTTCAGCATTCTACGGCGGTAGAGTAGATAATATTATGCAACGTATTATGGAGATTATTAACGGTATTCCATACTTAATCATCGTTATTTTAATGGTAATCATTATGGGATCTGGTATTTGGTCAATCACACTCGCGATGGCGATTACGGGTTGGATAGGGATGTCGCGGATTGTTCGTGGACAAATCCTAAAGTTAAAAAACCAAGAATATGTATTAGCATCTCGTACATTAGGTGCAACAAATACACAATTAATTGTGAAACATTTAATTCCAAACGTAATGGGACCTATTATCGTAATGACAATGTTCACAATTCCATCAGCGGTGTTTGGTGAAGCGTTCTTAAGTTTCATTGGTTTAGGAATTCAGCCACCATTCGCGTCACTTGGTTCTCTTGTAAATGATGGTTATAAATCTATTCAAACGTATCCACACATGATGTTCATCCCTGCGGTTGTCATCAGTATGTTAATTCTAGCATTCAACTTAATGGCAGATGGATTACGCGATGCGTTAGATCCAAAAATGCGTAAGTAAACGAGGAGGGAGAAGTAAAAATGAAAACATTGTTAGAGGTAAAAGATTTACAAGTCTCCTTTGATACACATGCAGGTGAAGTACAAGCAGTGCGCGGAGTTACTTTTGATTTGAAAAAAGGGGAAACATTAGCGATTGTAGGAGAGTCTGGTTCTGGGAAATCAGTTACTTCTAAAGCGCTAATGGGGTTAATCCCAAATCCTCCAGGCCGTATTAAAAATGGAGAGATTGTATTTGACGGTCGTGATTTAACGAAATTAACGGAAAAAGAAATGCAGCAAGTTCGTGGTAAAGATATCGCAATGATTTTCCAAGATCCAATGACATCATTAAATCCAACGATGACAATTGGGAATCAAATTATGGAAGGTCTTATTAAACACCAAGGGATGAGTAGAGGAGACGCACGTAAAGTTGCGTTAGAATTAATCGACCTTGTAGGTATTCCAAATCCAGAAGCACGTTTAAAACAATATCCTCACCAATTCTCAGGTGGTATGAGACAGCGTGTAGTTATTGCGATGGCGTTAGCTTGTAACCCGAAATTATTAATTGCCGATGAGCCGACAACAGCGCTAGACGTTACGATTCAGGCGCAAATTTTAGAGCTTATGAAAGACATTCAGCAAAAGACAGAAGCAGCAATCATTTTCATTACGCATGACTTAGGTGTAGTAGCAAACGTTGCTGACCGAGTTGCGGTTATGTATGCTGGTAAAGTTGTTGAAATTGGAACTGTAGATGAAATTTTCTACAACCCAAAACATCCGTACACATGGGGCTTAATCGCATCTATGCCAAGCTTAGATGGATCAGAGGAAGAGCTATATGCGATTCCAGGAACGCCTCCTGACTTATTAAAACCGCCAAAGGGTGATGCTTTTGCACCACGTAACCCACAGGCGCTGAAAATTGATTTTGAAATGGAACCACCTTTATTTAAAGTAAGTGATACACACTATGCGGCAACTTGGTTACTTCACGAGCAAGCACCAGAAGTAAAACCGCCGGCAGTTGTTGAAAAACGTATTCTTCAAATGAAAGCAGGTGAACAACATGACTAAACAACGTGAGAAATTAATTGAAGTAAAAAATGTAAAACAACACTTCGACGTGAGTGGTGGTGTTGTCAAAGCGGTTAATGATATTTCATTTGATATTTTCCGCGGAGAAACATTCGGGCTTGTAGGAGAATCTGGTTGTGGTAAATCAACAACTGGAAGAACGATTATTCGTTTATATGATGCAACTGCTGGTGAAGTGTTGTTCGATGGTGAAAACGTACATGGTAAGAAATCACGCGCAGAACTGAAGAAGTTCAACCGTAAAATGCAAATGATTTTCCAAGATCCATATGCATCATTAAACCCTCGTATGACAGTAGGGGATATTATTGCAGAAGGTATTGATATTCACGGATTAGCAAAAAGCAAAAAAGAACGTATGGACCGTGTTCATGAACTGTTAAACACAGTTGGTTTAAATAAAGAACACGCGAACCGTTTCCCGCACGAATTCTCGGGTGGACAACGTCAACGTATCGGTATCGCTCGTGCGCTTGCTGTAGAACCTGAATTTATCATTGCCGATGAGCCAATCTCAGCACTTGACGTATCGATCCAGGCGCAAGTTGTAAACTTACTGAAACAGTTACAAAAAGAAAAAGGTTTAACATACTTATTCATTGCCCATGATTTATCAATGGTAAAATACATTAGTGACCGCATCGGCGTAATGTATCGTGGTCAAATCGTTGAGTTAACAACAAGTGATGAGTTGTATGCGAATCCAATTCATCCATATACAAAATCACTATTATCAGCGATTCCGCTTCCAGATCCAGATTATGAGCGCAATCGTAAACGTATCGTATACGATCCATCGCAGCATGATTATGGTAATGAAGCACCAACAATGCGTGAAATTCGCCCAGGACATTTCGTATTATGTTCTGAAGCAGAGTACAAGAAATATAAAGAGATTTATCAATAAAAAAAAGGTCATTCTTCCGTTACGGAAGAATGACCTTTTTTACTATATTTGTCGATAAGTCGATATATTTAAAGAATCACCGATATAAAGTGTATTTATCAATAAATGCACCTTAATCAAAGAAGTGCTACTGCGCCTGAACAGAAACATTCTCTTCTTGCTCATTCGGCTTAACAAGTGCGTAACTTTCCCATGCTCTACTTCTCCAGCGGAAGAACATAATAATTGCCCGCGTCCATTCATCGATAGCAATCGCTAGCCAAATGCCAACGAGCCCCATATCTAAATGGAAGGTGAAAAAGTAACCGAGTGGTAAACTCATTAACACCATAGAGAACGCACCAATTAAAACTGGATATTTTGCATCACCGGCTGCACGAAGGGAATTAATGATGACGATGTTCATCGTACGTCCTGTTTCGAGTAGTACACTTAGTAAAAGAACGCTTGCCCCTAGAGCGATAATATGAGGATTATCAGTAAATACCCCCAT
Source organism: Bacillus cereus group sp. N31 (assembly GCF_016483245.1). Taxonomy (NCBI): domain Bacteria; kingdom Bacillati; phylum Bacillota; class Bacilli; order Caryophanales; family Bacillaceae; genus Bacillus; species Bacillus cereus group sp. N31. The sequence continues at coordinate 93,074 of NZ_JAEHCH010000010.1, forward strand.
TAATTGTGTGCGGAATGTAATAACAAGAGCGACCATAAATAAAGTCACGCCAATTGCCCATTGTACACTTTTCCATACACGTGTGTATGCTTCATCTTTTTCATTTCCGCCAACTAGGCGTCCCACGATAATAGCTGTTCCCATACCGATAGCAATCGCAAATAAATAAGTAAACATGGAAATGTTAGTAGCATATTGTCTAGCAGCTAACGATTCTGTTCCTAAGTAAGTTGCGTAGTACAGGAAGACAATTTGGCAAGCTTGATACATGACTTGTTCAAAAGCAGATGGAATGCCAATTTTTAAAATTTTCCCCACGTATTCTTTTGATAAGGTGAAGTAATATTGTAATTTTACACGGTATTCCATAACGCGGTATAGTAACCAGAAGAACACAATCAGTGCCAGTAGTCGACTGACAGCAGAAGAAATCGCGGCCCCTTGTACACCAAGTTCAGGGAAACCGAACTTCCCGAAAATAAGTACGTAGTTTCCGGCGATATGAATAATATTCATTCCAAGCGAAACAAACATTGCTTGCTTTGTAAAGCCGTGAACGCGGATAATTGCGGCTAACGAGTTAATAATAGCTTGAAGGAAAATGGCTCCTCCGACGATGGATAAATAGCTTTGTGCATACGTTAGTACATCGCCTTGTAAATTCATTGCCATCATCATATGTTTTGAAAATAAAAGAAAACCAGCACTTATAACGAGTCCGACCACTAAATTTAATGTGACGGCTAATGCTGATATTTTAGATGCTTCCATAAAACGTTTGGAACCGAGGTATTGAGATACGACGATCGCAGCGCCATTCCCGATTACTTCTAGTACCAAAATAGCGATATGAAGATATTGATTCGCTGCACCAACCCCAGATACAGCATCGTCTGATAATGCACTTAACATGAAAGTATCAGCGATCCCCATCAACATAAAAAGAAAAACTTCTAGAAAAATAGGCCATGTTAATAAGAATAAACTTAATTTTTCTGTCGGCCCGTTTTTTGAGTGAATTGCTGTCATGTCCGTCCCCTCTTTACCGATATCTATTTTTAGCAAAGTGTATCGTAACATACTTTCTTATCCTTTGCACTCATTTTAACCTACATATTTTTAATATGAAGAGACCTTCATTTTATGCTAAAAAGAGAAGGATAATTATACAAAAAATATTATAAAATATAAAATTTGTTTTTCTCTGATAATTTAGAAAAGTGTAAAATTTGTTATTTCCGACACTTCAGTCGGGTAAACTGGTAATATGAAACGTTTTCAAAGATTTATTTTTTCACAGAAAATTTTAATAAGATAGAAATATAAATATACAAAAAATATATTTGTGTGTATAATATGAATTATTAGAACATATATATATTTCTTTTTGTTTGAAAATGAAAGGGCTAACATTTTTATGGAGGGTGGAAATATGAAAAAAAAGATGCCGGTTTTTGTATTATCAACGGTAGCAATGAGCATGATTTTAGGGGCATGTAGTTATCAAAAAGATGAACAATCGCAAGCGAACGCAAAAGGGGATAGCGGGAAGAGCGGTGCGAAGCAAGTTATTAACTTAATTGAAACACAAGAAATTCCAACGATGGATCCAGCATTATCAGCTGATGCAGTTTCTTCAAGAGTAATGACTAATACGATGGAAGGCTTATACAGTTTAGGAAAAGATGATAAGCTAGTTCCAGGTGTAGCGAAGGAATTCAAAAAGTCAGAAGACGGTAAAAAATATACATTTAAATTACGTGAAGACGCAAAATGGTCAAATGGTGAGCCTGTGACGGCGAAAGATTTCGTGTACGCATGGCAAAGAGCGATTAACCCAGACACAGCTGCGAAATCAGCGTACATTATGTATGATATAAAAAATGCAGAGAAAATTAATAAAAAAGAGATGAGTCCAGACCAATTAGGCGTAAAAGCAATTGATGACTATACATTAGAAGTGGAATTAGACAATTCAATTCCATATCTTGTAGATTTAATGGTATATCCAATCTTCTATCCTGTGAATGAAAAGTTTGTAAAAGAGCAGGGGACGAAGTTTGGTTTAGAAGCAAATACAACACTATATAATGGACCGTTTACACTAAGTGATTGGCAACATGAACGTAGCTTTAAAATGACAAAGAGCCCATCTTATTGGGAAAATAAAGAAGTGAAGATTGAGGAAGTAAACTTTAATATTGTAAAAGATACGTCTACGCCAATCAATTTATATGAAACAAACGCAGTCGATCGAGCGTCGTTATTAGCAGAGTTCATCGATAAATATAAAGGAAAACCAGATTTCCAAACAGTAGAAGATACATCTGTATTCTTCCTTCGTTTAAATCAAAAAGATCCAGCGTTAGCAAATAAAAATATTCGTAAAGCAATTTCTCTTGCTTTTGAACGTAAGCCGTTTGTTGACACGCTATTAAATAACGGTTCTAAGCCAGCGACAGGATTAATTCCTGATAACTTCATTAAAGGACCGGATAAAAAGGACTTCCGTGCTGTAAATGGAGATATTGTAAAACCAAACGTGAAAGAAGCGAAGAAGTATTGGGAAGCTGGTAAAAAAGAGCTTGGTAAAAATGAAATCGAATTAGAGCTATTAAATGAAGACGTTGAATTATCGAAGAAAACTGGTGAATATTTAAAAGGTGAGTTAGAAAAGAATTTACCAGGTTTAACAGTGAAAATTAAACAACAACCATTTGCACAAAAACTAAAATTAGAAGATGCGGGCGATTACGTCATGTCATTCTCTGGATGGAGTGCAGACTTCCCAGATCCAGTTACATACCTTGATATGTTTGTAACGGACGGATCACAAAATAAAATGAAATATTCTAATCCGAAATATGATGAGATTATCATGAAAGCGAAGAAAGATGGAAGCGATGTAAATGCTCGTTGGAAAAACTTACTAGAAGCAGAGAAAATGTTACTTGATGATGCTGCGATTGTTCCAGTATATCAACGTGGTAGAGCATACTTACAAAGAGATTCAATTAAAAATATGTACAACCATAAATATGGTGGCGATTTAAGCTTTAAATGGGCGTCAGTAGAGAAATAAGAAAAAAGCAGGTGATTACCTGCTTTTTTTTTAATACGTACGTTTCTTATAAATACCTTTCCCACCAACTTGGTTCCATCCGGATTGTACATCCAAACTTTTGTTAACAAACTTCATTTTTTCTTTTCCGCCAAAGAGTTTTTCACCGATGCTATTTGAAATGACACCAATCAATGCTGTTATTCCGATGATGAGGGCAGCAACAGTAACAAAATCAATAAAAAAAGCAATCATTTGCAAATTCCCCCTTTGCCTGTCTGTATTTTTATTGTATGAGATAAAAGATAAAAAAGAAAGAAATGTCAGAAAAATATTCGGTTTACTTTAGAAATCGTGTAGACAGGAGGGAGAATGTTTGTTAAAATAAGAACAAATGTTCCTTTCGATTCTCATTTATATAGTCTTACATTTCTTAATTGATTTATCAAGAAAAAGTAAGAAAACGTTCTCTTTTTTTAGGTGAAATTATAGATAAATAACTATATATTATATGAAAAATCAATGGGAAGTGAGTATTAAAAGGTTTGAAGGTCATTGTTAAAGTACAGCTAAAGTGAGCGTAATCATGTTACATAGCAGTGGAATACGCGGAAGAGTTTTCTCAACTAGTAGGAAATTTACTGTATATTTCTTGCAAAATCTATTGTATAATGATTATAGAAGTTACTTATTAAAAGTAATTGTTGTTTATTATAAGTTGTTGCTTACATGAAATGCGATTTTTGTACTTTGTTATAAGACAAGTTATCGCGAAAAATTACTGAAGTTAGAATTTTAAACTGTAATTAGTACAGAATTTGTACTCTTTAAGGAGAGTGAGCTTTGTATGGTAACATTATATAGTTCTCCAAGCTGTACGTCTTGTAGAAAGGCGAAATTATGGCTAGAGGAAAATCATATTCCTTATACAGAACGTAATATTTTCTCAGATCCATTAACGATTGAGGAAATTAAAGAGATTTTACGTATGACAGAAAGCGGAACAGATGAGATTATTTCTACTCGTTCGAAAGTTTTCCAAGAATTAAATGTAAACTTAGAGTCTTTACCACTTCAAGATTTATATAAGATGATTCGTGACTATCCAGGGATTTTACGTCGTCCAATTATGATTGACGAGAAGCGTCTTCAAGTAGGTTACAATGAAGATGAAATCCGTCGTTTCTTACCACGTACAGTAAGAACGTTCCAATTACGTGAAGCACAACGTCTTGTAAATTAATTATAATAATATGAAAACCTTCTACCTATTATATAGTAGAAGGTTTTTTTTATTGTTTCACATTTCGTATGCGAACTTGTTGAACGATAATACCGATGCATAGAACAGTGAAAATGAACAAGAAAGGAATGCTTGTAGTGAAACTTGGGTTGTTATGAAAAAAGGTTGCAAGTCTGTCTTCGTGTGTAATCATCTTTCCAGCTGTATAGGCGAGTATCGCTGCTCCGCAATAAATGAGAAGTGGAAAGCGTTCCATAAGGATTAAAATAAGTTTGCTGCCCCAAATAATAATCGGAATAGAAATGAGTAACCCGATTATGACGAGTAATAATCTTCCGTGAGCTGCACCTGCAATAGCGATGACATTGTCAAACCCCATAACGAGATCCGCGAATACAATTGTACGCACAGCTTGGAATAAAGTTGTTTTCCCTTGAATAGAAGAAAGATCGTTGCTATTATCAGTTAATAAATTTACTGCAATGAATGTAAGTAAAACGCCGCCGATAAGCTGTAAAAATGGAATGTCGAGTAAGTAGACAGCTATTATTGTAAGAAGAATTCGTAGCACAATTGCTAAAAGAGTACCGATCAAAATGGCTTTATTTCGTTTTGCTTCAGGTAAATTCCGGCTAGCTAATGCAATGACAATTGCATTGTCACCACCTAATACAACATCAATACCGACAATCATTAGTACAGATGTTAAAAACTCTAAGTCCATTCGTCTGCCTCCATTTATGATGTTTTAATAAGCGAAATATATGTATGTGATGAAGAAAGTGGGAACTAAATAATCTCCTCTAATAGAAGTTTCACTTTATTACAGTGTACGGGGGAATATAGAAATGTATGTCCAAATTTTTCGTGTGTAAAGAATTGTCATAATGATATATTTATGTAGACAATCGAATAAAGATAGGCATATAACTATTTTTGTAAAATAAATCGATTTTATTTCCCTTCTGGAGAATCTTATCATAAAATGAGAGTACAAGAATCTATTGATTTGTCATATGAGTGGGGGATCCCTTCATAACAATTCTAAACAGGAAGGGAGAGTTGTATTTTGGAAATTGAAAGAATTAACGATCATACAATGAAGTTTTTTATTACGTACATTGATATAGAGGACAGAGGGTTTAATCGTGAAGAAATTTGGTATGACCGCGAACGTAGTGAAGAGCTCTTTTGGGAGATGATGGACGAAGCTCGTGATCATGATGACTTCTTTATTGATGGACCGTTATGGATTCAAGTGCAAGCAGTCGATAAAGGGATTGAAGTACTTGTCACGAAAGCCGAGCTCTCAAAGGATGGACAAAAGCTAGAGCTACCGATAGGTGTAGACAAAATTATAGACATTCCTTTAGATGAGGGTATCGAGTCATTATTCCAGCAAGAATTAGTGGAAGAGGTAGAAGAACAAACAGGAACAAACTTTAATGAAGATGGTACGTTTGGCTTTTTAATTAAGTTTAATGATTTTGAAGATGTTATTTCATTAAGTCATCGTCTTATCTTTGAAGATATAAAAGATGAGCTGTATTCATTTGATGACCGCTATTATGTATATGTGGAATTCGATGAAGTGCTACATGATGAAGAAGAAATTGATCGTATTTTAAGTATTATTTTAGAATATGGAGAAGAATCAACTTTAACAATTCATCGTGTGAGTGAGTATGGGAAACAAATTGTGAAAGAGCGTGCGCTTGAAACAATTCGCAATAATTTTCCTGCTAAAACGTAGGCCGATTTCTGTAGTATGAAATCGGCTTTTTATATGAAGAATAGGAAAGCTTTCTTAGTAAGGAGGTAAGAGATGAAAAATACGTTAAAGTTGATTTTCTTTGTTCTACTATTGTTCGCATTATTTGTTTCGTTACGTATGTTTATTGATGTAGCATTTTATTCGGATGTAATTGGGATAAAAGATGTTTCGATTTTAGGTATTATTAGTATTTTATTTACGGTATCTGCATTTTTAATTGGCTGCGTTATTTTCTTAGAAAACCGTCATCCGTCTAAAACACTTACATGGCTCATTGTGTTAGGTATTTTTCCGGTATTTGGATTCTTCGCTTATTTATTATTTGGACAAAACTTTCGGAGAAAGAGAATGTTCCAAAAGAAGGCGTTACTGGATGAACAGGCGTTTTTACAATATAAGGGACATGAAGATTATGAAGAACGGATGTTACGTAATCATAAGCATCAAGAGCTGTTATTTCGTTTAGCGGACCGCTTAGGTGCTTTAAATATTTCATTTCAAACGGAAACGAGAACATTAACAAATGGGGATGAAACGTTTCAGGCCATTTTAGATGGATTAAAACGAGCGAAACACCACATTCATATGGAATATTACATTGTGCGTGATGATAAGCTTGGAACAGAAATTAAAGATATTTTAATACAAAAATCAAAAGAAGGCGTAGTCGTTCGGTTTTTATATGATGCGGTTGGAAGTTTTAGGTTATCGAATTCGTATATTGAAGAATTAAATGACGCAGGTGTCGAAATGATTCCGTTCTTTCCTGTGCGCTTTCCAATTTTAAACGATAAGATTAATTATCGAAACCACCGGAAAATTGTTGTTATTGATGGAAATGAAGGGTTTGTAGGTGGGTTAAATATTGGAGATGAATATTTAGGGAAGGATAAATATTTCGGTTTTTGGCGAGACACACATTTATATTTGCGTGGTGAGGCTGTTCAAAGTTTACAGCTTATTTTCCTTCAAGATTGGTTTTATATGACTGGTGAGGCAGTGCTGGCTCCAGAATATTTACAGGCAAAAGAAGTTGAAGGTGATCATTGGGGCGGAGTTCAGCTAATTGCAGGTGGACCAGATAATAAATGGGAAACGATTAAACATTTATATTTTGCAATGATCTCTTCTGCTCGGAAATCTATTTGGATTGCAACACCGTATTTCATTCCGGATGATGATATTTTATCTGCATTAAAGGTAGCGGCACTTGCTGGTATTGATGTTCGTTTATTAATGCCGAGTAAGCCTGATAAGCGCACTGTCTTTTATGCATCAAGATCATATTTCCCTGAGCTTTTAGATGCAGGAGTAAAGATATATGAATACGAAAAAGGTTTTCTTCATAGTAAAGTTGTCATCGTTGATTCTGATTTAGCTTCAATTGGGACAGCAAATATGGATATGAGAAGTTTTCATTTGAACTTTGAAGTGAATGCCTTTTTATATGATACAGATAGCATTCGAAAACTCGTTCAAGACTTTAAAGATGATTTAGAAGAATCAAGTGAAATTCATGTCGATCGTTTTCATAAAAGACGTCTTCATAGACGAATTGTTGAATCGACATATCGATTATTATCACCTTTATTATAAAAAGAGATGTCCGAAATTGGGACATCTCTTTTTTAAAAGGGATTTGTAATAAATTGTAGAATATAAGGAGCTGAAAGGGTGTGATTATAATGTTTATCGCTAAAAGAGAAAACGGAGAGAAAATTCATCTACTCTATAATCGAAATGAAGAGCTTTTACAACGTATGCGTAAAAGGGAGCGTTTCTTTTGTATAGCTTGTGGAAAGGAAGTACAAATGAAATTAGGGAAACAAAAAAGTTGGCATTTTGCTCATAAGAAAGTGGAGTCATGCCTTGCTTTTTATGAAGCAGAATCTATATATCATATGCACGGTAAAGAATTGCTATATAGATGGTTGAAACGTCAAAATTTCCATGTGGATATAGAGCGTTACCTTCCAAAAATCCAGCAAAGACCAGATATTTTCGTAGAGAGAGCAGGTAGGGAAATTGCGATTGAATATCAATGCGCCAATCTCTCCATAGAACAACTTTCTAAACGAACATACTCGTATTGGCAAGCGGGCATTCAGGTCATCTGGATCATTGGTGGAAATCAATTAAAAAAGCAAGCTGCATATTGGATGAAATTTTCCTCACTTCTGGCTTTCTCCTTACAATCTTATCCTCAGCCATTTCTTATTTTCTTCTGTCCGAAACAAAAATCATTTATGAAATGTGCCTTTATCACTCCGTTTTCTACAAACGTCTCTTTCTCACATATTATGTATTTACCAAACGATACAACTACTTTTGAATTACTCTTTTCCCCTGTTCCTTTCCGGAAAGAAATATTAGGACAGGAATGGAAGAAGCGAAAGGACTACTTTCGGCAAAATGCCCTGTCTATTTGGAATTATAATCATAAGTCACTATTACGCCTCTTATATCAATTTAAATGTACTCCAGCGAGCTTTCCTTCTGAAATTGGTGTGCCACTCCCGTCTTCATTTGCTTTTCAAACAAATCCATTTACATGGCAAGCTTTTCTATACATGAAGTGTATAGAAAAGCTTGCGGTAGGGAATTGCATTTCCCTTCAATATGTGTGTAGTTATGTAAAAAAATATACGAAAAGGCGCTTACTTCCGTACTTTTCACAACATATATGGAAAGTAGCGGTTACTGAATATATGACTTTTTTATGTTTTGTAGGCGTGTTGCGTAAAGTAGGAACTTATACGTACCGAAAAATGAGGAATATAGTTATGTTACAGACGGAGGAGGAAGTTAGGAAATATGATGAGATTTGCCTAACTTATGCGCTATCTCTATTTGAGACAAAGTTCAACATGGGAGAAGAAAAAGGGGATATAATAAAGAATGAACGTGAAGGAATTACATAAGAAAAACAGAATTGTACTTAAGTAGAGATATTTAAAGGAGGGCTTACAGAATGTCTGAACAAAATAAAGCAAAAACATTACCAGATCGCAATGAGATTGAAGAAGCAAGTACGTGGCGATTAGAAGATATTTTCCAAACAGATGCAGAATGGGAAAAAGAATTTCAAGCGATTAAAGAGTTACTACCGCAGTTAACTGAATTTAAAGGGAAGCTTGGTGACTCTGCGAACAACTTACTTGAGGCACTGCAATATGAAGATGAAATTTCAATGCGACTAGGTAAGCTATATACATATGCTCATATGCGTTACGATCAAGATACAACAAACTCTGTGTATCAAGCTTTAAATGATCGTGCGACGAATTTATATTCACAAGTATCTAGTAGCACAGCGTATATCGTACCTGAAATTTTATCTATTTCAGAAGATACACTACAAGCATTTTTAAAAGAAAATAGAGACTTAAGTGTATATGAACATGCATTAGAAGAAATTACACGTCAACGTCCACACGTATTATCTGAGGCTGAGGAAGCTTTATTAGCGGAAGCATCTGAAGTAATGAGTTCATCAAGTAATACATTTGGTATGTTGAATAATGCGGATTTGAAATTCCCGTCTATTAAAGGCGAGGACGGAGAAGAAATAGAAATTACGCATGGTCGTTACATTCAGTTTTTAGAAAGTGATGATCGTCGTGTTCGCGAAGATGCATTCAAAGCTGTATTTGAAACGTATGGGAAATTTAAGAACACATTTGCAAGTACGTTAAGCGGAGCAGTGAAACGTAATAATTTCAATGCACGTATTCGTAAATATGACTCTGCTCGCCAAGCTGCATTGAGCAATAATAATATTCCTGAAGCAGTTTACGATCAACTCGTTGAAACGGTAAATGATCACTTACATTTATTGCACCGTTACATCGATATTCGAAAGCGTGCGCTAGGACTTGATGAACTTCATATGTACGATTTATATACACCACTTGTACAAGAAGTGAAAATGAATGTGAAATATGAAGAAGCACAAGACATGTTATTAAAATCTTTAAACGTACTTGGTGATGAGTATGTTGAAATTTTGAAAGAAGCATATGAAAATCGCTGGGTAGATGTGTATGAGAATAAAGGAAAACGAAGCGGAGCATATTCATCTGGTGCATACGGAACAAATCCTTATATTTTAATGAACTGGCATGATAATGTAAATAATTTATTTACACTTGCTCATGAGTTTGGTCATTCTGTGCATAGTTATTACACAAGAAAGACACAGCCGCACGTATACGGTGATTATTCAATCTTCGTTGCAGAGGTAGCGTCAACTTGTAATGAAGCGCTTCTAAATGATTATTTATTAAAAACGACAGAAGATAAAAAAGAGCGCCTATATTTATTAAATCATTATTTAGAAGGATTCCGTGGTACTGTATTCCGTCAAACGATGTTCGCAGAGTTTGAGCATATTATTCATAAGAAAGTACAAGAAGGACATGCTGTTACGCCAGATATGTTAACGGAGATCTACTACGATTTAAATAAGAAATATTTCGGTGACGCTTTAGTAATCGACGAAGAAATTGGGTTAGAATGGTCTCGCATTCCGCACTTCTACTACAACTATTACGTATATCAATACGCAACAGGATTTAGTGCAGCAACGGCTCTATCTAAACAGATTTTAGAAGAAGGGCAACCAGCGGTAGAACGTTACATTAATGAATTCTTAAAAGCAGGAAGCTCTGATTATCCAATTGAAGTGCTGAAAAAAGCAGGAGTTGATATGGCATCTCCTGAACCAGTGAAAGAGGCACTACAAGTATTTGAAGAGAAATTAAATGAATTAGAAGCGTTATTATTTGAAGAAAAGTAATGAGAAAAGACGAGGGATTTTATCCTCGTCTTTTTTGTTTAAAAATACAATTTGTCGATATTTGTCGAAATAAAAATCGGTTTTCCTTACTATTTCTAAATTTGAAGACAGTTTTATAGTTAATTTTTGAATTCAAAATCCTTTAAATCGTTTTCTATGGTTGAAATAAGAGAGAGCGATGACGATGACTCCGAATAAAAGAGGAAAGGCGATAATTTTAGGAAAAGCTTGTAATAGAGAGAGAATGTACAAGAAAAAAGAAACAAGGACACATGAAAAAATTAGTAAAATATAGGATTTCTTTATGAAAAACACCTCCTAAAGGGCTTTTATATAGCTTATTCAAAAATGAAAACGTTTAGAATGTGACAAAAGTGTGAAATTCGACAAAAGGGGTTGTCATCTGACGTCGAATCTTGTAATATAATAAGCGTGAACGAATTCACATACAAACATATACCCCTTTGTTTGAACGTGAAAATTTCTCCCATCCCCTTTAATATTTTTATAAGCCGTAAAGAAAAAGACCTGGTGTTTACACCAGGTCTTTTTCTATTGCTATCCATTTCCAATAACGCTCACATTTTACGTCAATCATTTGTACTTTGCGTTTCAGTTGTAATTTTTTTAGTTCGCGCTCGATCTCTTGTTGCGAGCAGTCATATATAAATGCTACTTCTTTTGAAGATATAAATTGCGTTGCTTCTAGTAACATTTCTAAAGGCGGTAATGGTTCTGGCTCGATTTCACATTTTACGAGCTCTTTTAATAATTGTACGTATACATCATAGGAATAAGTTCCAGCGATTTTAATACCTTCTTCATCTGAGTTCGCATGAAAAAAGACGAGGGAAGGTATTTCTGTAATATGCATTTCATTTGTGAATTTTAAGTCACATTGGAAAGCTTTTTTTGCGCTGGCGGAATGTAGATCTTTTTTAAATTCTTCTACATCAATATTGCTATCTTTTGCACATGCAAGCAATAATTCGCAGTCAGGGTTTGATACATTTTCAAGGAAAATGTATTCTTGGAGTTTTCGCAAAAACTTCGAACCTGCTTTTCGGCCTTGTAACTCCGCTGCCTTAATTGCCATCGAAACTAAATATGGTGTTGATGATGCCTCTTGCATATGTACTTTTCCATCACATGAAAAACCTTGTAAACTTGTCGTCTTTTCCCACACAAATCGAATATTAGCAGGTTTATTCCATTTGTGTGAGGAAGCGTTCGTTCCGTCCACTTTTCCAGTTACAATATGACGAATAGAGAAGTATTTCCCGTATTCAAGCCATAGTTTAATAATAAAGGGTTCAATTTCCCAGCAATCTTTACAAAGTGGATCAATAAATAAATATGCTTCTACAGACTTATGCTCACATGCGGAAGGAGATGGCATATTGATATGCTTTGCTTCCTGTTTATCCATTATATTTCACCTGTTTCGTTTGGAGTATTAACCATATGCTGAGCAGTTAATGCTAAACGTTCAAAAACGAACTCTCTTATATGACCGTGCACTCCTGTGTCATCCATTGCTTGCTCCATACATGATAGCCAAGCCTCTGCTCGTTTTGGCGTAATCTCAAACGGAAGATGGCGTGCTCTTAACATAGGATGACCATGTTCTTCAGTGTACAAATTAGGACCACCTAAATATTGTGTTAAAAATTGTTTTTGCTTCCTAGCTGTTTCTGTTAAATCATCCGGGAAGATGGGAGATAAGTCAGGGTGTTTACTGACATAGGAATAAAATGTGTCTACTAATATTGCAATGCATTGTTCACCGCCAATTGCTTCAAATGGTGTCATCGGTTGCTTGCTCATCCTTTATAAACTCCTTTTTCCATGAAATGTATATCTATTGTAGCAATGGAATGTTCGAGAGGGCAAATAAACAGCCTTCCTAACATTCTTTGCTTCTTCTACAGGTGTAAATGAACCTTTTACTTTTTAAGAAGTGAGATGTATCCACTAGTAGAACGGATTCACTAGTGGAATTTTCACTTTAGCGTGCTTTGTTTTGTTTGGCAAGGAAAAAGCGTTTTACTTTGTTATTTGTATGGCGAACTGGTACGTTATGCTGTGTTAACAAATGAATAAATGCAGCTTTTCCTGTTTCTTCGTCTTGCACTTCATATTCAATTTCATAATCATCGTGATTGTAATAGGAACTATGATCAAAGACAAGCGTTCCGCCTTCAAATAATGTTTCAGCTCTTTCAGTTGTTAAACTGCCCATATAAGTTAAAGCGGAAACAGGAATTTGTAATTTGTGTAGTTGGTCTACTACAGCACCTTGAATGATTGTGTTTGTTTCCATCATCATTTTTGCTTCGGCCTCGGTTACAACTTGATGCGTTTCTAACAAGCCGATTTCTGCAGGTTGTTTTAACGTTAATGTATAAGTTTCCCCTTTATGACGAATACGAAGTGCAGAACCAGCTTCTTTTAATGAAAAGTCGGGCGTTTCAAAGTAGTGATTCACTTGTTTCGTGAAAGCTTCAATAGAAAAAGATTTGCATAATGATTGGAATTCTTCTTCTGTAACGATATTTTTAAATTCAATTTCAATTTCTTGTGTCATTGTATGCGCTCCTTTTGAAAAATAATTCTTTACACATTATCGCTTTTTCACAAATTTGGTTCAATGTTTTATTTGTTTGCGTCCATGTTATGATACAATAATACTGTTAAGTAAGACAGGAAGTTGAGATGGAGGAGTTCGAGCATGCAAAATAAAATTCAAGTAAAGAGCGTAGAAATGAGAGAGAATGCGCTTATTTTTTGTGCGGAAAATACTGAAATAGAGGTAAAGGAGTTAAGTGCGCGTAATCACGTACTTGTAGACTCAGACAATTTATCATTTTTATATATCTTAGAAAACGAATCATCTTTCATATATGTAAGTATTCCGCATACATGCTGGGAAGCAATGCGTGAAGCAATGAATAAAGATACAGCGATGTTTATTCAAGTGAATGATGTTGAAATGGAATTAGAAGGTTTAAAAGAAGAAGTAGAATATTTAGTTGAAAATATTGAAGGTAATGCAAATTACGGAGAAGAACTAGTAACTGCTGTAGAAAAAGTATTTCTATAAGCAAATGGATTGATTTTGGTGGTGGTTGAAATGAATCGAAATTGGGAAGAATTTTTAGCACCTTACCATCAAGCGGTGGCAGAGCTGAAAGTGAAACTAAAAGGAATGCGTACTCAATTTGCAATGTTAACAGAGCATTCTCCAATTGAGTTTGTAACAGGAAGGGTAAAGTCGGTTGCAAGTATCATTGATAAAGCGGAGAAGAGAAATGTACCGCTAGACCGGCTCAGAGAAGATATGCAGGATATCGCGGGCCTTCGAATGATGTGTCAATTTGTTGATGAGATTAAGCCTGTTGTAGAATATCTCCGAAAACGAAATGACTTTGAAATCGTGGAAGAGCGTGATTATGTTACGCAAAAGAAAGATAGCGGTTATCGCTCTTATCACGTTGTTATTAGTTATCCTGTTCAAACGATTCAAGGGGAACAAAAAGTATTGGTAGAAATCCAAATACGCACGCTAGCAATGAACTTTTGGGCAACGATTGAGCATTCTTTGAATTATAAATATAGTGGGCGTTTTCCTGAAGATATTAAAATACGCTTGCAACGTGCAGCGGAAGCGGCGTTTTTATTGGATGAAGAAATGTCTTCTATTCGTCTTGAAATTCAAGAAGCACAAAAGGCTTTTTCAAGAAAGCAAGAAACGAAAGATTCCGAATCATAAACTAAAGGGTGTTGGCGATGAAATTTACAATTATGTCAAAGGGAGATCAATCATCAGATACACTAGCAAGCACGATGAAAGAGTACTTGCTAGATTTTGGATTCATTATGGATGAAAAGGAACCCGATATTGTAATTTCTGTTGGGGGAGATGGAACGCTTTTATATGCGTTTCATCGTTATTATAATCGATTGGATGAAACAGCATTTGTTGGTGTACATACAGGGCATTTAGGTTTCTATGCAGATTGGTTACCGACAGAAGTAGAGAAATTAGTAATTGCGATTGCTAAAACGCCATTCCAAGTGGTGGAATATCCGCTTTTAGAAGTGATTATTCGCTATGTGAATGGAAGTAAAGAGTCACAGTATTTAGCGATGAATGAAGCGACTGTAAAAAGTGCAGAGGGCACATTAGTAACAGAAGTGGAAATACGGGGAGAGTACTTTGAAACATTCCGCGGGGATGGTCTATGTATCTCAACTCCTTCAGGAAGTACTGCCTATAATAAAGCACTTGGCGGTGCAATTATTCACCCTTCTATTGAAGCAATTCAAATTGCAGAAATGGCATCCATTAACAACCGTGTGTTTCGTACTGTAGGCTCGCCGCTTGTATTGCCGAAGCATCATACATGTGTGTTGAAGCCGGCTCCAGGGATGAACTTACAAATTACGGTGGACCATTTAACGATGGTTCATCAAGATGTGAAATCAATCCAGTATCGCGTTGCAAACGAGAAAGTGCGATTTGTTCGTTTCCGCCCGTTCCCATTCTGGAAACGTGTCCGTGACTCGTTTGTTGCAGATAAATAGAAGGGGTTTATATATTGAACAGATTTACATTGAAATGGGATATAGAGTCAGCTGAAGAGGGAACTTTAGTTAGAGAATTTTTGAAAACAAAAGGGATTTCTAAAGCTGCTTTAACGGATATAAAATTTCATGGCGGAGCCATTGAAGTAAATGGTCAATATGCAAGCGTTCGTCATCAACTACAAGCGGGCGAACAATTACGTGTTTTTTTTCCAGTGGAAGAAAGAAGTGAAGGGATGATTGCGGAAGATATCCCACTATGCATTGTATATGAAGATGATGCAGTTCTTGTCATCAATAAAGAAGCGAACATGTCAACGATTCCGTCTAGAGAACATCCAGAGGGAAGTGTTGCTAACGCGCTTTTGTCTTATTATGATAAGCAGCATCTTGCCAGTACGGTGCACATTGTAACAAGGTTGGATCGTGATACGTCAGGACTCATGCTTATTGCAAAAAATCGTTTCGTACATCATCTTTTATCGAAACAACATCAACAAAAAGCTGTGAAACGAACGTATGAAGCAATTGTTCATGGAGAGATGATAAAACGTGAAGGAACGATTGATGCACCGATTGGTAGAAAATCAGATAGCATCATTGAACGAACAGTTTGTGAGGATGGACAGAGGGCAGTTACTCATTTTAGAGTGATTCATAGTTCCTCGCAAAAGACGCATGTATCTCTTGAACTTGAGACAGGAAGAACGCATCAAATCCGCGTGCATATGGCTCATATAGGACATCCGTTACTTGGTGATGACTTATATGGAGGAAGAAGGGATGAAATGAAACGACAAGCACTTCACAGTACATCTTTGGCGTTTTATCATCCTATTTTAGAAAAGGAAATGTCTTTTGCTACGACGATTCCAAGCGATATGCAGCAGTTATTAATGCACGCTTAAAAAGGGACCAAAATTCTTATGTAATGAAGAATTTTGGTCCCTTTTTTCTTAGCGGAATAATATTAAAATTTGATTATCATCCGTACGCTTAATAACGAAAAATCCACTTTCAGCTTTTGTAGCAATGCCGTCATCATTTGGACGACAATATCCATGCGGTTCGCAAGTGCCATCATCACGTACTAACATTTGTCCAATTAATCCGACAGGAAGCCAACCAGAACGGTCTTTTCTTGCTATATATTTGCAAGCTGGATCCCATTCTGTATTTAAAAGTGGTTGTATTTCTTGTGTTTCTGTACGTACATATTGACGCTTTCCAAAGTTATCTGTTTTATAGCGCTTTTGCCAACTTAAAGCACCACTATTTCCTATAATAGCGGGGGTTGCACTAGATATTCCTAAAATGAAAGAATCGTTTGAAGTAGCTATCCGAATTTTTTCTTCGCTACTAAATGTAACGAAATAACCGACATCAATAGCTTTATGGTCCGCTGCTTCAAACATTTGTGCAAAATCCGTTCCGCCTGCATTGTAAGAAGCACCCTCAATGTACATTTCTCCATTATGAGCAAGCCATTTAGCACCGATATTATGATCGGTATCGTTTGTTCCATTTGCAATAAACCAAGAATAGGCTTCTTCGGCCGTGCCGAATCGTCCCATAATATGGCTTCCTGCAAAATGAGCTGTTGATGTATGATTACCTTCCGCATGAGAAGAGAATCCACTAGCGATAGTTGCGGTTCCTTCTGCGTGTGCTGCTTCGCCTAAAGCAATCGTATGTTTACCTTCCGCGTGAGAATAAGAGCCGCCTGCTGTCGTTTCACTTCCTTCACTATGCGAACTATGTCCAGTTGCTTTTGTTTTCGATCCTTCTGCATGGGAGCAAGTTGCTTTTGCGTGTGTAAGAAGTCCTTCTGCATGTGAAACTGTACCCTCTGCATGAGAGTGAAGCCCCTCTGCATGTGAATATCGGCCTTCTTTTTTTACTTTCGTATTTTCAGGTGCAGGAGTCTGAATTATGATCGTTTTTTCTGTTTGTATATTATTTGATGGAGTTAATGCTTCTTTTATTTTTTTTACTTGGTTTATAATATCGGTTGGAATTTCTGGTTGTATTTTTTTATTTATTGCTACAGGAATGTTCTCTTCCGTATTTTCCTGTTTTTCTTCAGAATGCAGTATTTGTTCATCGTGATGAGAGAGATGTTTATTTTTTTGTTGCATCTTTACTTTTCTACGATTGATTATGCGACTCATTACAGCATTTTCTAAAGAGACATATTTTGTTTTAGCTTTGCTCTTTTTTGATGACTCTTGTTCTTCTAGTTCTTCTATAGCTGCAGCTCGAATGCCGCACCAGTTGTTAATTCCATACATGGGCTGATATAAAGGGTGGAATTTTCTTTTTTGTTTAGAAGATTTTTTCTTCATTCTGTCACCTCCTGCGACATTATATGTCGTGCAATTAAAAAAAGATGCACTTTATTGCATCTTTTTTTAATTGCTTTACCTAGATTTATATAGGATACATCTAGAAAATATGATAATCTCTCGTTATTCGTGAATTGTACGAAGTAGAGAGGATTATGAAATTGGGCGGAATTTCTCAGGGACAAAAGGAAGGGAAGAAGGGACAGAAACGGTCTCCATTTCAGGATAACGTAATCCAGTTAGTTTACCTCCAAATACAGCGCCAGTATCGATATTGACTGTATGATTTACAAAACGAGGTTCTTTTACTGGTGTATGTCCATATATAATCCAAGCGTCGCCCTTATATTCTTTCGCCCAGTCGCGACGGACAGGAGAGCCATCATCATGTTTTTCACCTGTAATATCCCCATATAATACAAACGTTTGTACTTTTTTATCTTGCCTTCCGATGTAATCTTTCCGAATGCCAGCGTGACATACAATTAACCTTTTCTCATCGAGCACGTGATATAAAGGGGAATTTTCATAAAGGGTGATGAACTTTTCTTTTATGATTTGCTGTTTTTGAAAAGATAGTGCTTCGTATTCAGCAGCAGTTGTTTCAAGTCCGTGAGCGATTGTCACATTACGTCCGAGGAAAAATCGGTACAGCTTATTACAGTGATTTCCAGGAGCGTAATAAGCCTCTTTTTTATGTATGACAAGTTCCCATACAAGTTCAATCATATGTAATGAATGAGGGCCACGGTCTGTAATATCACCAACGAATGCCAGCTTTCGCTCGTCGGGATGAACTGGCATGCCACTATTCCATTTATATCCTAGTTTCGTCGTTAAGTTTTGAAACTCTTGGAAGCAGCCATGAATGTCACCTATAATGTCATATTTCATATGTAAACCTCCAGCCTATTTTTCATTAGTATAACTAAAAAAGGATAGAGATAAAAATATCGTTTTTTGCACGATTTATTTAAACATAAAAACTTTCGTTCGTGAGCGAACGTTTAAAATAAATCCAATTGCAATCATGTATGTAAGCAACGAACTTCCTCCGTAGCTCATAAGGGGTAATGTGATTCCTGTAATAGGTAGTAATCCGATTGTCATCCCGATATTTTGAAATACTTGAAAAGTAAACATTCCGATTGTACCAGCGCAGATGTAACTACCGAAAGGGTCATTACTTTCTAAAGCGATATGAATCATGCGGAAAATAAGTAGGAAAAAAAGTGCAATAATGACACTTGC
Organism: Bacillus cereus group sp. N31; assembly: GCF_016483245.1. Taxonomy (NCBI): domain Bacteria; kingdom Bacillati; phylum Bacillota; class Bacilli; order Caryophanales; family Bacillaceae; genus Bacillus; species Bacillus cereus group sp. N31. The sequence goes on from NZ_JAEHCH010000010.1 coordinate 112,133, forward strand.
GCCTAAAAATCCGAATTGCTCAGCGACATTAGTGAAAATAAAATCTGTATGTGGTTCTGGAAAATATACTTGTCCATTTTCCCATCCTTTTCCTTGCATTTCTCCTGATCCAGTAGCTAAGAAAGCTTGTCTTAATTGATAGCCTTGCGCGTCATATTCGTAAGGGGCCAGCCAACCATAGAAGCGGTTTAATTGGTATTCTTTTAAGATATGCTCCTTAAAGAATTCTGTATGAGCAATATAAATATACGTTAAGGTAACACCTGCTGTGAAAATAACGGAGACTAATCCGAAAATAAAGCGCCAACGTATACCGGAAACTAGTATCATTGCTGCCAGCATCGCTGAAATTACCATTGTGTTTCCTAAATCAGGTTCTTTTGCAATAAGTAGTAGCGGTGGCAAACTCGTTGCGAATATTTTCCCGAGTAAGATAAAATCTTCACGAGGTGTTCGAAAAAAATATTTTTCGTTATGATTAGCTATAATTCGTCCAATGACGATAATTAAAAATAATTTCATAATTTCTGAAGGTTGAAAATTTCCGATGCCTGGGAGCCTGTACCAAGCGGTAGCCCCTTTAATTGCAACGGCACCTGGAACCTGAAGTTCTAGCCCGATAAGTAATATCATTGCAAAGCTATATAAATACCAAGCAATTTTTTGATACCGATCGAAATCGATAATCATAATAACACTAATAGCGACAAATCCAATGAAGTACCATTGTATTTGCTTGAGTGCAAAATTTACATTTTGTAAAAATGGTGGTAAAGAGGTTTGCGCACTTGCAATAGCAAAGCAACTAACAGTCCCAATGGCAAATAAAATGAATAGTAATACGTAGTCTATTTGATATTGAGAATTTGGATCTTTCAATGTGTGTATTCCTTTCTATCGCCTAGTAAGTATACGGATCATGTCATGATAAAAATAATATACAAGCAGACTATGCATACATTTATTCCACTATTTGTGGGAAGTCATACATCACACGGAAGGAATAGTACCTACCGTGTGATGGACTATATGGCACGGAGTTCTTTTGTAACTATATTCAAACAATGAGAAAGGCGTATATGTGTATCGGTCGTTGGAATGAGCTCTGGATATAGCTGATAAAATGTTGTAGCATTTTTATACCATTCGCAAGCTTTTAACAGACTCGTTTTGTAATAGTCAATCTCTTGTAGGAAACCATATTTTTTTGAATTTAAAACGAGATGTGAAAAATCTTCGCAGCCTTCAAGGTATTTGTGATGTACTTGCTGTCCAGTATGAAGGCGGAAAGAACTTAAAGGTTCCGTGATGTAGATCGCATCACCTTTGGAAAGTAAACTGATCCAAGAGGCCATATCAACACTACAATTATAATTTCTCCCATTTAAAGTACCGAAAGGTTCTGTTAATAGGCGTTTTCGAAAGAGTACAGTCGTAGGTTCACCGATAATATTTTGTCCTAGTATAAGCATATGGTTTCCAAGATCTGTCCCATTTAGTAGAGTATCTTCATCATATAATCTTTTCATGGAGGGATGTTGTTCAATTATCTCTCCATCGTCATTAATCCAAGTACGATAAGATGTAATAAGTGCGAGATTTTGATCTAAGTCTTTTTGGAAATAAAACATCATTTTTTCAATTTTACTATTATAAAATATATCATCATCCATTAAGAAATTTATGTACTCTCCATGGGACTGCTTTAATAGCATAAGTGAGTTATTAAATTGTCCTAGAGTAGTGGCATTTCGAATGTACGTTATGTGTTTATGATTAGGTAAATAATGTGTCTGCATTAGAATCTCTGTTTCATCATTTGTACTATCGTCTCCTATAATAATTTCAATATTTGAATACGTTTGTGCTAATGCACTTTCTAGAGCAATTTTAAAATAATATGGTCGATTATAGGTGGGAATAAGGATGGAAACGAGAGGTGGATTTTTTATATTATCCATATACAACTACCTTTCAGAAATTTTTTGTGTAAGAATAATATCTTGATAACTTGTGTGTTCAGTTCTGCTACACCATGAACCATAATGGGGAGGAGTCTGCAATTCTAGTCCATACTTATTTAATAGGGTACGAATATCTTCCTCAGGATAGGCAACTGCGAAATTTGGGATCTCTTTATTTAGAACATAACAATTGTCAATTTGATGATAAAAACCTAACGTACTTAGACCTGCATTTAAATAATAGGAAGACTCAGGGTTAATTAAAAAGAAAGTAATAAAACATCTCCCATCTTTTTTCAAAACTCGAGAAATTTCACTTAAGTAATGCTCTAATTCTTTCGGGAGAAGATGGGTAAATACAGACGTTAAAAAAATAAAGTCAAATGATTCATCTTCATATGGAAACTTGTATTGGGAAGCATCTTCTTTTCCATCGGGATTGTAGAATTGGTTATATATATCGACATGTTCAAAATGAAAATTGTTACGGCGTGTTGAAATGTTATTTTTGCACCATGTAATTCCCTTATTAAATAAGTCAAATCCATAATAAGTACCATCATCGCTTAAATAGTTCATTAATGGAACCGCCATCCGGCCGATACCGCATCCTACATCTAACACTGTTTCATTTGATTTTAAATTGCCAATTTCAATAAAATACTGTATAAACTCTTTTCCGACTTCTTCAAAGTCACCACCTACATATTGAACGAGTTCTGGAGGTGGAATTAATGTGATTTTTTTCTCATTTTCGTTCATACATTCACTCCGTCCTTGTAGTAAAGTAAGAAATTTTTATTGCATATACAAGTTAATCATTTATAGTGAGGGGAACTTTACACGATTGGTTCTTATGAATCCGTAGTGTGATAGCCCCCCTCAAAAGAATAAAATTGTATTCTATTCCTTTCGCCAATAAATACCGAAATCATCAATTTGAGTCATAGGAGCTTTTATATTTCTTTCACTTCTGAAATCTGTTACAGCCTCTGCGCATGTTATCAATCCATAATCATCAATAATAATAAAGCCACCTGTTGAAACTTTATCGTATAAATTTACAAGACTATCCATCGTTGATTCATACATATCACCATCAAGGCGAGCAATTGCAATTTTTTCTATCGGTGCTGAAGGCAATGTATCTTTAAACCAACCCTTTAAAAATTTCACCTGATCATTTAATAAATCATATTTTCTAAAGTTTTCTTGCACTGTTTCTAAAGAAACTCGTAAGTAATCGAATGTGTGCAAATAATCACCGTAATCTTTCGGATATTGTTCTAAGTTAGGTGCGGGCAGACCTTCAAACGAATCGGCAACCCATACAGTACGATCTGTAATATTGTTTGCTTGTAAAAAACCATTCATAAAAATGCATGATCCTCCGCGCCATACACCAGTTTCAATAAAATCGCCTTCTATATTTTCCCTGAATACAGTTTCCATCGCCTCTTGTAATTGATTCATACGTTTTCGACCAACCATACTGTGTGCAGCTCTTGGCCAATCCTTGCCACCTTGACGCTCATTGTTTGAAACGTTAGGATTAACGATTTTTAAATTGTGATTTTCTATATACTGCTTAAGAAATAAAGGAAGTGGAACCGTAACTGGTTCATATGATAGTTCTTTAGATATATGTAACGAAGCAGGTAAGTATGGTTCGTATTCTAACCATATTTCAAATAAAATTGTTTTCTTTAATAACTCAAGATAAAGCCGGACAGCCGATTTATTTTCCATATAAGTGCCTCCTGAAGAATGTCATACAACATTATGACTATGTAGAAAAAAAGGATTTAATGATTGAATTTACCAATGAAAAAGCAGTAAAACCAATATCAGTTTTACTGCTAAGTAAAAGATTAAGCGATTTTCTCAATAATAATAGATGCACTTGTACCAAGAGCTAATGATAGCCCAAGCCCTGTAACGATTACTTCAACTAATGATGGAGTTGTCGTAATTTGCGTAATTGCTTGAACAACGATAGGTGCTCCAACTGAGATTAAAGTAGCCCCAGTACCTGGTACAGATACCCCATTTACTTGGATTGTAAGCCCACCTAATACACTTAGTGCTGCAGTATATACGATAACAGTGATTTTATAGAATCCAGTTTCACTAATTACGAAAGTATCAGGATCTAATTGAGAAATTGCTGTACCAAACTGAGATCCAACAGTATTAAATGGTACAGGAGCATTAAGTCCAAGATCCAAAGAAATTCCAGCGGAGTTAAATGCATACAATCCTGCTGGAAGTCCTAGCCCTGATGGTCCAGTAGGTCCAGTAGGTCCAGTTGGCCCAGTAGGTCCAGTAGGTCCAGTTGGCCCAGTAGGTCCAGTAGGTCCAGTAGCACCAGTGTCACCAGTTGGCCCAGTAGGTCCAGTAGCACCAGTGTCTCCAGTAGGTCCAGTAGGTCCAGTAGGTCCAGTAGCACCAGTGTCACCAGTAGGCCCAGTAGGTCCAGTTGTACCAGTTGTACCAGTTGGCCCAGTAGGTCCAGTAGGTCCAGTCGGCCCGGTTGGTCCAGTCGGCCCGGTTGGTCCAGTCGGCCCAGTTGGTACAGTAGGTCCAGTAGGTCCAGTAGGTCCAGTCGGCCCAGTAGGTCCGGTAGGAAGGGTAAATGGTGGTATTGGTGGTAATGTTGGTCCTACAAGATTAGGGTCAAATGCACTAGCTGATAAAGACTCATCGGGATTCAATCCATCTGAATAATTATTATTTGACATAAATTCACCTCCATAAAGCGTTCATTATATAGTAGATGCAAAACCGGAAGAAAATGACACGGACATTTGAATTATTGAAAAGAAATCTTAAACTGCTTGTGCAAGTTAAAAAAGTGGAAAGTTTATTGTATGTATAACATATGATTGATTTGGAAGAGGGTGATTATGTTGAACAAGCAAGGAATTACAATTAGTTTATGTATGATTGTTCGAGATGAGGAAGATACAATAGATCGATGTTTAGATGCAGTCGGAAAAATTGTTGATGAAATTATTATAGTTGATACAGGTTCCATTGATCGAACGAAAGAAATTGTAGCTCAATATACCTCTAATATATATGACTTTCCATGGATTAATGATTTTGCGGCAGCGAGAAATTTCTCTTTTTCAAAAGCAACGCAAGAGTATATATTGTGGCTAGATGCAGATGACGTATTATTAGAAGATGCTCAAGAAGCATTGAAACTCTTAAAAAGAGAATTAGATCCTAAAATTGATGCTGTTTCGATGCCTTATCATCTTGCATTGGATTCTAGCGGGAAACCTTTATATTGTACAAAAAGAAATCGACTTGTAAAGCGTGAAAAACAATTTCAATGGTTTGGAAAGGTTCATGAGTATTTAGCTATTTCTGGTGAAACTTTTAGTAGTAATGTTGCTATTACACATAAAAAAGAAAAAAAGGTAACAAATCGTAATTTGAAAATTTTTCAAAATGCTGTAGCTGCAGGAGAAGAATTGAGTCCGAGAGATTTATTTTATTACGCAAATGAATCTATGGATAACCAAAAATATGATGATGCAGTTATGCTATATGAAACATTTCTTAATCAAGACGAAGGATGGTATGAAGAAAAAATTTATGCATGTGGTAAGTTAGGAGATTGCTATGCAAAGCTTGGATCATGGGAAAAGGCAATTGAATCTTGCGTGAAGTCGTTTCGATATGATGTTCCTAGAGGAGAGAATTGTACAAGAATAGGATATATATATATGGAACAACAAAAATATAACGAAGCGATATTTTGGTTTAAACTTGCAACGGAAGTACCAATGGCGACGGAGAGTCCATTTCATAGTCCAGCGAGCTACACATGGCTTCCCTATTTACAAATGTGTATTTGTTATAGCAAGTTAGGAGAGCAAGACAAAGCTTATTATTACAACGAATTAGCGGCTGCTTATGTTCCAAATAATGCTGCAATCGAATATAACCGCAAATATTTTCGGAGTGTTTTTGATAAACAATATAAATCGTTATAGGCAGCTTTTTTTAGAAATGGCTCATCGCGATTCTAACTCTAATAGATTGGCTATATAGTAAAGTATCGGCAATGTAACTAGTACTGGTTACATCTATAGATTTTAGATGAGATTTATATTTCAAATTCAATTTGCATAAGGAGTGTGTAAAATGAATTCCCCAAAAAATTCTTTATACGAAGAAAAGTCTGGGCATTATTATAATGCAGTGAATCCGAATTTATTAAAGCATATAAAAAAGGAATGGAAAGAAGTTCTTGATATCGGTTGCTCGAGTGGTGCATTGGGAGCTGCCATAAAAGAAAATGGCACACGTGTATCAGGAATTGAGGCATTTCCAGAGGCGGCAGAACAAGCAAAGGAAAAACTAGATCATGTTGTTTTAGGCGATATAGAAACAATGGATATGCCGTACGAGGAGGAACAATTTGATTGCGTTATATTTGGTGACGTATTAGAGCATTTATTTGATCCTTGGGCTGTAATAGAAAAAGTAAAGCCATATATAAAAGAAAATGGTGTGATTTTAGCAAGTATACCAAACGTTGCTCACATTTCAGTATTAGCGCCGTTACTTGCTGGAAATTGGACGTATACAGAATATGGTTTATTAGATAAAACACATATTCGTTTCTTTACATTTAATGAAATGCTCCGAATGTTTTTAAAAGCAGGATATTCGATTAGTAAAGTAGATCGTGTATATATTGATCATAAAGTGTACGAACCACTTATTGAGGAATTATATGGAATTTGTAAGAAATATCGTCTTGGAAGTGGCTTCATGGCTGAGACGGTCGTATTTCAGTATATTATTGAAGCAGAAAAATCACAGTTATGAGTGCTGCTGAAAAAACAATATTATTTGTTACGTGTATAAATGATCGGAAAATGTATGCACAGTGCGTGCGGCATATATTGAGATTGGCAGTGCCCCCAGGATATATTGTACAATTTATGCCAATTCGGAATGCGAAAAGTATGACGAGCGGATATAATCAAGCGATTTCGCATCCAGCGAAATATAAAGTATATATACACCAAGATGTTTTCATTATGAATGTGGCATTTTTATACGGATTACTTCAATTATTTAACGAACATGAACATCTTGGAATGATTGGAATGATTGGAGCCCAATATGTTCCTCCAAACGGGATATGGAATGAAGGCAAGGGGGTTGTTGGGAAAGTCATTGGTTATATGAATGATTTATTTTATATGGCAACTCAAGAACAGCCGTACCATGAGTCAAAAACATTTATGCCGGTGGAATGTATTGATGGTTTATTGATGGCCACACAATATGATATCCCGTGGCGAGAAGACTTATTTGACGGATTTGACTTTTATGATGTATCTCAATCATTTGAATTTAAAAAAGCAGGATATACAGTCGGTGTACCTGTACAGCGCGATGCTTGGTGTATTCATTATCATTTCGATGTGAATATGACAAACTATGAAAAATATAGAAAAGTATTTGTAGAGAACTATATGTCAGATGTGAATAAGGAAGAATAGAGGGGCTACAAAATGAAAGATCACACAATATTAGTCGTTGTTTGTGTAAATAATGAAAAGCTTTTCGAGCAATGCGAGAGGCAAATAAGAAACATTTTTGTTCCCCCTGGCTATGCTGTGCAAATTTTCCCGATACGAGATGCAAAAAGTATGGCAAGTGCATATAACCGTGCTCTTTCATTTCCAGCAAAGTATAAAGTATATATACATCAAGACACGTACCTTATTAATCGTGATATGTTTTATAATCTTATTTCTCTTTTTAAAGAAAATGAAAAACTTGGTTTAATTGGAGTTGCTGGTGCTCAGTTTTTACCGAGTAACGGGATATGGTGGGAAGGGAAAAATTTAGTGGGGAAAGTGATTGAGTATAGAAGACGGAATTATCAATTATTAAATTTAGATCAAGGGTTTTATGGAAATCAATCTTTTATGTCAGTGCAGGCAATCGATGGTTTACTCATGGCAACACAGTATGATATTCCGTGGCGAGAAGATTTATTTCAAGGATTCCACTTTTATGACGTTTCACAGTCTTTAGAGTTTCAAAAGGCTGGCTATCTAATTGGTATCCCTAATCAAGCAAATTTATGGTGTATTCATTATAACGGAGATGAGTTTGATGCCGATACATACGAGAAGTATCGGAAAGTGTTTGTAGAACAGTATAAAGATATACTATCTCCATCATAAGGGAGAGATGTAGGATGAAAGGGATTATTTTAGCGGGCGGAACTGGATCGAGACTATATCCAATTACGAAAGTCACGAATAAACATTTGCTTCCTGTTGGACGGTATCCAATGATTTATCATGCAGTATATAAGCTAAAACAATGCGGGATTACAGATATTATGATAATTACAGGTAAAGAGCATATGGGAGATGTTGTTAGCTTTTTAGGAAGTGGCCACGAATTTGGCGTGTCTTTTACGTATCGGGTGCAAGATAAAGCGGGCGGGATTGCACAAGCTTTAGGTCTTTGTGAAGATTTCGTCGGAAATGATCGTATGGTAGTTATATTAGGAGATAATATTTTTTCAGATGATATTCATCCGTATGTTGAAGAGTTTACAAAGCAAAAAGAAGGTGCGAAAGTGCTATTGCAATCTGTAGAAGATCCTGAAAGGTTTGGTGTAGCGCATATTCAAAACCGCAAAATAATTGAAATTGAAGAAAAGCCGAAAGAGCCGAAAAGTTCCTATGCAGTTACAGGAATTTATTTGTATGATTCGAAAGTCTTTTCTTATATAAAAGAATTAAAACCTTCCGCAAGGGGAGAGCTTGAAATTACAGATATCAATAATTGGTATTTAAAACGAGGGGTACTTACTTATAATGAAATGAGCGGTTGGTGGACTGATGCAGGAACTCATGCTTCTCTTCAAAGGGCGAATACGTTAGCACGGGATATAAACTTTGGTAAACAGTTTAACGGAGAATAGGTGAGAATATGAAAGTTATAGAAACAAACTTTACCGATGCAAAATTGTTAGAACCGAGGTTATTTGGAGATGAGCGTGGTTTTTTTACAGAGAGTTATAATAAGAAGGTACTAGAAACATTAGGAATTACGTATTCATTTGTACAAGATAACGTATCTTATTCAGCACAGGCAGGAACAATTCGAGGATTGCACTTTCAAAAAAAACCGAAAGCACAAACAAAACTCATTCAAGTTATGCAAGGGGCAATTTACGACGTTATCGTTGATTTGCGAAAAGGTTCTCCAACATTTAGACAGTGGAGAGGATATATTTTAAGTGCGGATAATCATCGGCAATTATTGGTACCAAAAGGATTTGCTCACGGTTTTTGTACGCTTGTCCCGCATACCCTTGTTATGTATAAAGTAGATGAGTATTATAGCGCAGAGCATGACTCTGGATTACTTTGGGAAGATAAAGAATTAGCAATTCCATGGCCGGTAGCAAATCCTATCTTGTCAGATAAGGATCGAATATTACCATTGCTTCAGGAATATGACGATAGCTTTTAAGTAGGAGAGTTGTTTATGAATATATTAGTAACAGGTGGAGCTGGATTTATTGGAAGTAACTTTGTCCATTACATGTTACAAAGCTATGAAACATATAAAATTATAAATTTCGATGCATTAACATATAGCGGAAATTTAAATAACGTAAAGTCTATTCAAGATCATCCGAATTACTTTTTTGTAAAAGGGGAAATTCAAAATGGAGAGCTGCTGGAACATGTTATTAAGGAACGTGACGTGCAAGTAGTTGTAAATTTCGCAGCTGAATCACATGTAGATCGTAGCATTGAAGATCCGATCCCTTTTTATGATACAAACGTAATCGGGACAGTCACTTTATTAGAATTAGTGAAAAAGTATCCGCATATTAAGCTCGTACAAGTATCAACAGATGAAGTATATGGTTCTTTAGGGAAAACAGGAAAGTTTACTGAGGAAACCCCATTAGCTCCAAATAGTCCGTATTCTTCAAGTAAGGCGAGCGCGGACATGATAGCTTTATCTTATTATAAAACATATAAATTACCAGTTATAGTGACGCGTTGTTCCAATAACTATGGGCCGTATCAATATCCCGAAAAATTAATTCCATTAATGGTTACGAATGCGCTGGAAGGAAAAAAACTACCGTTATATGGTGATGGATTAAATGTAAGAGATTGGTTACATGTAAAGGATCATTGCAGTGCAATTGACATCGTTTTGCATAAGGGGCGTTTAGGAGAAGTATATAATATAGGGGGAAATAATGAAAAAACAAATGTAGATGTTGTGGAACAAATTATTACTCTCTTAGGTAAAACAGAAAAAGATATTGAATTTGTTACAGATCGTTTAGGTCATGATCGTCGTTATGCAATTGATGCACACAAAATGAAGAATGAGTTTGATTGGGAACCGCAGTATACGTTTGAACAAGGGCTAAAAGAAACAGTGGAATGGTATGAAAATCATATAGAATGGTGGAAACCACTAAAAGAAAAGTAAGGGGCATGAAAATGAAAGAGCGGGTTATCATAACAGGAGCAAATGGTCAGTTAGGAAAGCAACTACAAGAAGAGTTAAGTCCTGAAGAATATGACATATATCCTTTTGATAGAAAGTTACTAGATGTAACAAACATATCCCGAGTTCAACAAGTGGTACAAGAGATAAGACCACATATAATCATTCATTGTGCAGCTTATACGAAGGTGGACCGTGCTGAGAAAGAACAAGATCTTGCTTATTTAATAAATGCAATAGGAGCTCGAAATGTAGCGGTTGCTTCACAATTAGTAGGGGCTAAGTTAGTTTACATTAGTACCGATTATGTATTTCAGGGCGCCAGACCGGATGGGTACGGTGAATTTCATAATCCAGCGCCGATAAATATATACGGGGCCTCTAAGTATGCGGGGGAGCAGTTCGTCAAAGAGTTACATAATAAATATTTTATCGTTCGTACATCGTGGCTGTATGGTAAATACGGAAGTAATTTTGTAAAAACGATGATGCGATTAGGTAAAGAAAAAGATGAAATAACCGTTGTAGCGGATCAAATTGGCTCTCCTACGTACGTGGCAGATTTAAATATGATGGTTAATAAGCTCATTCACACTTCTTTATACGGTACATATCACGTATCCAATAGAGGATCATGTTCTTGGTTTGAATTTGCACAAAAAATATTTTCTTATGCAAATATGAATGTGAATGTATTACCTGTTTCAACGGAAGAATTTGGATCGGAGGCTGCGAGGCCGAAATATTCTATCTTTCAACATAATATGCTACGATTAAATGGTTTTTTACAAATGCCTTCTTGGGAAGAAGGATTAGAACGTTTTTTTATAGAAAGAAAAAGTCATTAACAAATTTATGTTAATGACTTTTTTGTTTGCCTTTAAGCCGTTTTATGGTACTATAATTATAGTATCAGGTACTAATAACAAGTATAAGTATTTCTGGGAGGATATATCATGGAACTATTACAAGGGAAAACATTTGTTGTTATGGGCGTTGCGAACCAAAGAAGTATTGCATGGGGAATTGCTCGCTCTTTGCATAATGCAGGTGCAAAATTAATATTCACATATGCAGGAGAACGTTTAGAAAGAAATGTTCGTGAATTAGCGGACACATTAGAAGGACAAGAATCACTTGTATTACCTTGTGATGTAACGAATGATGAAGAACTTACAGCTTGCTTTGAAACGATTAAGCAAGAAGTTGGTACAATTCACGGTGTAGCACATTGTATTGCTTTTGCAAATCGTGACGATTTAAAAGGTGAATTTGTAGATACTTCTCGCGATGGGTTTTTACTTGCACAAAATATTAGTGCATTCTCTTTAACAGCTGTAGCAAGAGAAGCGAAGAAAGTAATGACAGAAGGCGGAAATATTTTAACGTTAACATACCTTGGCGGTGAGCGCGTTGTGAAAAATTATAACGTTATGGGTGTTGCGAAAGCTTCATTAGAAGCGAGCGTAAAATATTTAGCAAACGATTTAGGCCAACATGGCATTCGTGTGAATGCTATTTCTGCAGGACCAATTCGTACGTTATCTGCGAAAGGTGTAGGCGATTTCAACTCAATTTTAAGAGAAATCGAGGAGCGCGCACCACTTCGTCGTACTACAACGCCAGAAGAGGTTGGAGATACAGCAGTATTCCTATTCAGTGATTTAGCACGCGGTGTAACAGGAGAAAATATTCACGTTGATTCAGGATATCATATTTTAGGATAAATATTAATTATAGTTTTTAAAGGGCAGTCTCTAAACGTTGAGGCTGTCCTTTTTTATTGTTCTCAGAAAGAACGATTTTTAACGAAAGTTCTTGCCACGTTATGAATATAACTATAATAGTACACGATTTATTTAGCAACGTATGGAAGTGGGAGGGACGAGTGTGAAGAATAAAAATAAAAGTTCAACAGTTGGAAAACCGTTGTTATATATTGCGCAAGTAAATTTAGAACTTGCTGCACCGAAAATAAAACGAATTATATTAACGAATTTTGAAGATGAGGACCGAGAAGTGAAAAGTAATAGAAACGAAAATGTTGTAAGTAGTGCTGTGGAAGAGGTGATAGAACAAGAAGAGCAGCAAATAGAAGAAAAAATAGAAGAAGAGGAACAAGAAGAGCAAGAAGAACAACAGCAAGTGAGAGCCGTCCCGTACAATAAATCATTTAAAGATATGAATAATGAAGAAAAAATTCATTTTTTATTAAATCGTCCTCATTACATTCCGAAAGTAAGATGTAGGATAAGAACGACTACCGTCTCATATATAGGATCGATTATATCGTATCGTAATGGCATTGTATCCATTATGCCACCAAATAGTATGAGAGATGTTCGGTTATCTATAGAAGACATCAAATCGATTGATATGGCCGGCTTTTAAATATGTAAAGGTGGTAGAAAGCTTCTACCACCCCAATAGTTTTTTAGTTTACTTAACTTATTAGATAGTAACGTCGCGTAGGCATTGAATCGCACAGAAGCAGCTTAAATCAACAGTAATGCAAGTAGATGTCGAGATTAATCTTGCATTTGGTACAGCTAAAAACGTACAAATTGGATCGTCACCAGGCGGTACAGGAGAACCGTCACCTAATACTACAGTTAACACACGCAGTACAGCACAGCTATCATCATCTACGCTTTCCACACGGAAAATTGGAGAGCGGCAGCTAGTAAGGCTTGAAGATGGTGCAAATGCTTCAAAAGGTTCACCAGTTTTTGTGTATAAAATAAAAGGGCGTGTATTTGCTACTGATGCAGTATTGTGTGCTCCTAAAAATGGGATTTCACAACCAGATCCACACGTAGTAGTAGAGCAATCTTGTAATTCATTGATGAATTTTACAACGTCAACTACACAATGAGAAGAGCTATGGTGTTTATTTTCGTTACAACTCATTAATGTCACTCCTTATCTTCTTGTTTGTATTTACATTAATAAGATATTGGAGTCGGAGAGATTTGGTCACAATCTCAAGACCTTTTTTTTTAAATAGGCGAAAGAAGATAAGGGAAGGTGGATTCATGCTATTTACAAGCTGGCTTTTATTTTTTATTTTCGCGTTAGCTGCTTTTAGGCTCACTCGTTTAATTGTTTATGATAAAATTACAGCCTTTTTGCGAAGACCGTTTATTGATGAATTAGAGATTACGGAACCGGATGGAAGCGTATCGACTTTTACAAAAGTAAAAGGTAAAGGATTAAGAAAATGGATTGGCGAATTATTAAGTTGTTATTGGTGTACAGGTGTATGGGTCAGTGCTTTTTTATTAGTTTTATATAATTGGATCCCAATCGTTGCGGAGCCATTACTTGCATTATTAGCTATCGCAGGTGCAGCAGCAATTATTGAAACAATTACAGGATATTTTATGGGAGAATAATATATTTTAATAACATCAAGAAAAAGCGGAGTTTAAAAGAATGAGGGAACGGAAATAAGGAGTTGTTCATATAGTGAATAGACAGAATTGACAGTAGAGGAGATGTTTGCTGTGAGCAGTAATCAAAGGCAAAATTCATATGACCTGCAGCAGTGGTATCACATACAGCAACAACACCAAGCGCAACAACAGGCATATCAGGAACAATTGCAACAACAAGGCTTTGTGAAGAAAAAGGGATGTAATTGCGGGAAAAAGAAGAACAAAATAAAACAATATGAAGAATGAAACACTCATGTTACTGTGAGTGTTTTTTATTATAAATATAAAAAAGCGGTATTCCTGTTTTAGAAATACCGCTTTTTACTAGCTAATTTGTGCAACTGTTAATGCTGCCGCACGGACGTCTACAGTTCCAATCAATTCAACTGGTACAATTTGAATTAAGTCACCAGGGTTTAAGTTAATAAGAATAACACCACTAGATACGTCTACTTCACCAGTACCAATAACGTTAGAACGAACCGCTGTACCTGATCCAGGAATAATGTTAGCCGGCGTACCTAATGATAAGAAGAAACGACCAGCTTCTGGTGCCGTAGGAACGTTATCAAGACTAATTGTTAATGTATAACTAATTTGATAAATACCAGCTCGTAGAATTCGAATACCATCTCCGACACTTACTGTATCATTTATTACAGGAACAGTAATATTTGGGTTTGGACTTACGCTAGGTAATAGTAATGGTGTAAATAGTGAAGCGAACTGAGGTGCAGAAGCGTTGAAAGCAAAACCGAAGGCAGGTAGTGTACTAGCTGGTTTCGCTTCGCAATCAATCTTAGTAAATTCGCAATCAGAAGAGAACATGTTTTTCACTCCTTTATCTGTTTCTACTTTCAGTTAATGAAAAGGACAGGTTCTATGTTCTAGACAAGTTCCCAATTTTATAAAAAATACATAATAATACCTTTTAAGCATGGATTGGGTGGCAGAATTTTCTGCCACCCAATCCATGCTTAAATCGTTATTTAGTTTTAAATCGTAACATCACGTAAGCATTGAATAGCACAGAAGCAACTTAAATCAACCGTAAGACAAGCAGGGGTTGATACTAGCCTTGCATTTGGTACATTTAAAAACGTACAAATTGGATCGTCACCAGGTGGTACAGAGGAGCCATCACCTAATACTACAGCTAATGCACGTAACACAGCACAATCATCATCATCGATGCTTTCAACGCGGAAAATTGGAGTTCTACAGCTAACAAGGCTTCCTGATGGTGCAAATGCTTCAAAAGGTTCTCCAGCCTTTGTGTATAAAATAAAAGGACGTGTATTCGCTACTGATGCAGTGTTATGTGCTCCTAAAAATGGAACTTCGCAACCAGATCCACATGTAGTGGTTGCGCATTCTTGTAATTCATGTATAAAACGAACAACATTAGATACACAGTTGAAATCAAAATCATGGTGATGATTATCTTCGTTGCAATTGCAGCTCATTATGTTCACTCCTTATCGTGAGTTCTGACATACACTATTACAATATGAACGGGATATGGTTGATATTACGTTAATTCTTATGATAAAAGCAGGTAATTTGAATAGGAGGGGGAGTACGAGAAAAGACATCCTTATTTAGTGGATGTCTTTTCTTGTAGTATATAAAAAACGAGATATGTCTAATTTCTTTCCTCTGAAAAATTGCGGAGAAGAAATGTAAAGTTCTTCTTTCGCACGTGTAATTGCGACATAGAGTAATCGTCGTTCTTCCTCTAGTGCTTCAGAAGTTTCCGTTACACGGTCATTTGCGTCTTTTAAAGAAGAAGTATGCGGCAAAATACCATCGCTCGCTCCAAGTAAAAAGACGCATGGAAACTCAAGGCCTTTTGCATTATGAATGGACATAAGCGAAACGGCATCTTTTTGAGGCATTGTTTTTAATGCTTCCATTTCTTTTTGACCTTGAATCGCCTCTTCAATAAATTGTAAGTAAGCTGGAATATCGGTGAAACGAGTTGCAGACTCCATTAATTCTTCTAACATTTCTTCTTGGATGTCTTTATGCATCGTAAAGGAAGAACGATCGTTACTTTGTAAGTACTCTAAATATTTTCCTTTACCATGAATAATTTCTTTTAATGCTTTTTTCGGTTCTAATTCTTTTATAAATTTAATAAAATCAATGCGCTCATTTACCTTTTTTACTTGAAAAGGTTTCAAACTCGGATTTAATAATAAGAAATGAAGAAGAGAAGGGAAACGACCTTCACCATATTTCCATTGCTCACGTTCAATAAAGGAAATGCACTCATCTCGGCCGATATACATAGTTGGTAATATGTTAGAAAGAGATTCTAGGCGAAACGGTTCAATCACGAGTCGTAAATGATCTAATACAGGTCTAATTAAAGAGTGCTCGTAAAAGGATTGACTCGCACCGTGTTTAATAAACGGGATTTTATGAATTGTAAGCTGATCAAGTAACGAACGGCTTACAGAATGTGTGCGATAAAGTAAACAAAAATCTTTATAGTTTCGTTCGCCACTATCTACTTTTTCTTGAATGAGCTGTAAAATTTGATTTGCTTCATCAAGAGTTGTAGCTGGTCGTGCGTAAAATGGTTGTACACCTTCTTCACGAACAGAATATAGCTCTTTATCAAAACGCTCTTGATTTAGTTTGATAACTTCATTTCCAAGTCCAACGATAAATGGATTGGATCGATAATTCGTATTAAGCGCGATAATCGTTGTATTATCAAATTCCTTTGGGAAAGATAAAATAATTTGATGACTTGCTCCTCGCCAGCCATAGATCGCTTGATCATCATCACCTGCGATAAATAAATTATTTCTTGGCGTGGCTAACAATTTTACAATTTCATATTGTGCATAAGATGTATCTTGGAACTCATCTACTTCAATATAGTGAAAACGTTGCTGTAATTGAGTAAGTAAGGGAGCGTTATTTTCTAACATATAATATGTTTCTAATAAGATGTCATCGAAATCGATATAATTATATCGTTGTTTTACCTCTTCAAAACGTTCGTATACTTCTTTAAACTCTTGTTCAACTGGTGTTTTCGCTTTTACATCTTTCGGACGATTTAAGTTGTTTTTTTCAAGGGAAATCATAGCGAGCATCGTTTCCGCATCATAACCGTCTTTTAAACGTAATTCTTTTAAAATTTTCTTTATCATAATTTGTTTATGTTTTTCATTTGCTAAAATTTGCTGATTATATCCTTGGCTACGAAGCAATTTTAAAAAGACAGAGTGGAATGTACCAGCAACAACATAGCTACTTGCGGCACGATTCATACCTGGTAAATTTGCTACACGACTTCGGATTTCTTCAGCCGCTTTTTGTGTAAATGTAAGCAATAAAATATTCCGTGGATGAACTTGTTTTACATTTACTAAATAACCAACGCGGGTTGTTAAAACAGATGTTTTTCCGCTTCCGGCACCAGCCAATGTAAGAACAGGACCTTCTGTCGTTCGCACAGCTTCTAATTGTTTTTCGTTTAGAAAAACATTTTGCTGTTCGAGAGCGCGGAAATACGCCGCATCTGCATCTTCTTCCATAATTAAATGGGTAGATGTTTTCGGAATATGATATGTGGCACGCGGAATATCAGCGTGTGTTAACGATTTTTGTGAAAATTTTTCTTGTGTCATATATTCACCTTCAAAACTATAGCATCAACATTTAACTTTAGCGGAAGAAAAAGAAAATAGCAATGTAAAAAACAGGAGGGGCTACCTCCTGTTTTCAAATTACAATTCTTTTATCATAACGATGTGAGGAATATTTGCTTCCATAAATACATCAGAACTCGTTACGTATCCAAGTTTTTTATAGAAATCTTCAGCATGTGTTTGGGCATGAAGTTTCAATTTTGGTAGCGAGTTTTTTTTTGCATATGCTTCAAGTGCATCCATTACAATTTTTCCAATGCCTTTTTTACGATGGGAAGCTAGTACGCAAATGCGTTCCATTTTTCCTATTCCATCAATGGTGCGAAAACGACCAGCACCAACTGGAACATCATTATCATATATAACAACGTGTGTTGATGTTTCTTCAAACTCATCATACTCTTCTTCAGCAGAAACGCGTTGTTCATTCACGAATACTTGCTTACGTACAGAGAATGCATCTCTTAGTTGTTCGTCTGTTTGTACGATCTGTGCGTGCAAATTAGTTGTTCCCCTTTCCAAGGTGGAATGTTTCGTGTACAGTCCATGTTCCGTTTTCTAATTGATATAGAAGATGGAAGCGATCAATTGGTTGTTCATAATAGAAATCTTTCATACGTAATCGACCTAATACATCAGCATGCTCTGCATCTGATAAACCTTGTCCGATTGTTAAATGAGGTACGAAAGCGTATTCGCGTTCTTGCGTGAATAATCCGCTATGCATTTCTTCATTTAAGAAAGTAAGTTCAGGTGTTTTTTCTACTTTAAAATAAAGAACATTATTAACAGGTGCGAATGAACCAACTTTTCCGACATGAAGGGTGAAAGGGTTCGTTTTATTTGCGATTGTATGTAGCTCGTTTACAATCGATTCTAATTGTTCATCTTGCGTCTCAAAGGGTGTTTTCAATGTAATATGTGGCGGAACTAATGCGTAGTGCGGATCATAACGCTTACGCAATCCGTTCGCTTTATCTTGAATCATTTTAGATGGAAAAATTACAATGCCTAATTTCATGTTCCAATTCCTCCCTTTGTAAGTCTAGTTAGATTTTGAGAAAAATAAATCTCTTTATCTATTATATCAAATTATTCTGAACACTGCTCTCTATTATTTCATTGATAGAATATGAGAGAAGGCTTTCGGTAAGTCAGCCTGCCAATACTTCCACGTGTGATTACCTTCAAACTCTTCGTAATGCGTGATGAAATTTCTATCTGTAAGAAGAGTATTAAGCTCACGGTTCGGTTCTACGAAATCAGATACTTGTCCATCAGTGCGCTTTACAGCTGTTTCTTCTGTACCAATGACGTGATAAAGTTCTAAAGCCTGTGGATCTTTGAATTCTTTTGCTAAGTTCATTACTGTTTCGTCAACAAATGGTGATTGCATAACGACTTTACCGAATGTATGCGGATACATAAGTGCAGTCATAAAGGAAACTGTACCGCCAAGAGAATCTCCAATTAAAACGCGACCTTTACCCATTTGATACGTTGGATAATTTTCATCGATATATGGAGCAAGCTCGTGAGCAAGGAAACGAATATAAGCAGCATTCTTTACATCGCTTGGGAAATATTTTTCCTTACGATCGTGTACGTTTTTATATGGAATACCGACAATAATTGTGCGGTCAATTTCTTCAGTTTCACGAAGGCTTTCAATTACACGGTGTGCTTTACCGAGCTGAAAATAATCTCTACCATCTTGTGCAATTACAACTGTATGTTTGTGCAGTGGCGTGTAATTTACTGGTAAGTAAACTAAAAGCGTAACATCTTCTTGAAGTGATGCGCTATAAAATGAAATTTCCTCAATTCTCCCTATTGTTTGATTCATGTAGATCCCCCTAAATAAAAGTTTACTGTAATGATTGTAAGGGCGACGCTTATAGTGAAAATGAAAGAACGATTCACTAATAGGTGCCTTAATTTCTATTTTACCATAATGGTACGAAGAATCTAAAAAATTAGTATTTAAGTTAGGAAAGAAAACGGATATAATGAAGTGGGATTTTTGACAGGTGAGAGGGGAGACAGAATTTGAAACAAGAAAGATCAATTGCACTACCGTTAGCCATTTCCATTATAGCTATTTCATTCGCAGCAGTTTTTGTAAAGATGTCCTCAGCACCATCTTCCATCTTAAGTATGTATCGTTTATGGATTATTGTACTTATTATGCTGCCTATCGTTTGGAAGAAGCGGGAAGAGTTCCAGAAGATTCAAATAAAAGATTGGGGATTTTTAATTGGATCTGGATTCTTTTTAGCGCTACATTTTCTTTTATGGTTTGAGTCTTTAAAGCATACAACAGTTGCTAGCTCGACAATTATTTTAGCACTTCAACCGATCGTGTCTTTAGTTGGAGGTTTTTTTCTATTTAAAGAAAGAACAACCTACTCAGCCATTGCAACGATGGGTATCGCTATATTAGGTGTAATGTGTATTGGTTGGGGAGATTTAGGTTTAAGTAAACAAGCAATTTATGGAGATATATTATCCTTTTTAAGTGTAATAGCGGTTGTCGGTTATTTATTTATCGGGCAAACGACAGTAAAGAAAGTCTCACACTGGATTTATAGCTTTACAGTTTTTGCATTCGCAGGTATTTTTATGGGGATTTATAATATCGTGCTGCAAGTACCTTTTACAGGTTATACGAAGTGGGACTGGACTATTTTTCTTTTACTTGCGATTGTACCGACAGTGTCACATGTCATTAATAATTGGTTATTAAACTACGTAAATGCAACAACAATTTCAATGAGTATTTTAGGAGAACCAGTTGGGGCGTCTATACTAGCGTTCTTCTTACTTGGAGAAAAATTAAACGCAATGCAAATTATCGGCAGCATGCTCGTATTGTTTGGTGTATCTGTTTTCTTACTGCAGCAACAAAAAAGAACAGCAAAAAATGTGGTGAACGAGCCAGTGTATACACAGGAATTATAATGTTAGCGGAGAAAAGAGAAGTTAGGATACTTCTCTTTTTGTTTTGTAGAAATTTAGGTGAAGAAGGGGGGAGTGTAGTGGAATTTCCATCAAAAAAAGACGCATGGTTATATTCAATTTTTTTCATTATTTTAGGCGCCTGTTTTGCTCCGATATTTGCAGGGAGAGAATATTTTCTTTTGTTTTTTACAATTCCATTGGCAATAGTATTTATTTGGAGTTGGTTTTCAACAAAATATATCGTCGGGGAAGAAACAATTACTATTAGATCAGGTCTCGTAAAAAATGTATATTTATACGAGATATAAAACAAATTTTAAATACGAAAAACCCAATAGCAGCTCACGCATTATCATTCGATCGACTTGAAATTGTTTACGGCGTACATAAAACAGAGATTATTTTTCTTAAAGATAAAGAACAATTCATCAATCTCGTAAAAAGTAAAAATCCCCACATTGTAATAAAGTAAAAGAGTGGCTTCGTAGCCACTCTTTTACTTTGGGTTTGTCATATAAGGTTGTACATGAATGACGCATAGGTCACGAAATTTTCCTTCAGCAGTTGTAACAATTACGACTGCTCTTCCTGCACTTTTTCCAGTAATCGTTACCGTATCTCCTTTTGGATATATGGTAATGATGTCAGAATTCATATTTGTCCAAATAAGTTCTTTATTTGCTGCTTGCATTGGCAAAACGGAAGCTGATAAATCCGCACTTTGTCCAGTTTTTATTTTCAACTTATTTTTTTGCATATGAATACCGATAACGGAAATAACAGAAGGAGCGATTGAAATTTTGGGTGGATTAGGTTGAATGTTTAAACGAGAAGCAGAAGTATTTGTAATAGGTGAAAATTTTCTTATATGTTGTTGCTGGAAAGCTGCTAACATGTTGGAGTCCCCTTTCTGTATAAGTGCTAATACTAATACTATAAAGGAGTAGTGTTATGTTAAATTTAACGAAACATAAAGAATTTGTTAAATTTGAGAAGAAGATTGTCGAACTGTAAAAAAATCTCTGCTGTTACGATAACAGCAGAGATTTCTTTTTTATAGACTATCACTATGTTGTTTTTCGAAATTCTCAAATTGCTCTTCAACTTCTTTTGAAGGTTGTGTTAGTAAACTAACGATTACGATTGCTAGTAAACTAATTGTGAAACCAGGAATCATTTCATATAAGAAGTTTGTTAAGAATTTAAATTGAGTCCATATTATAACAGTAGCGGCACCAGAAATCATACCAGCAAGTGCGCCCCATTTCGTCATGCGTTTCCAATATAGACTTAATAAAATAGCTGGTCCAAATGAAGAACCAAATCCAGCCCAAGCGTATCCAACAAGAGCTAAAATCGTATCATTTTGTTTAAACGCTAATGCGCACCCAACTAATGCGATACCAAGAACAGCCATACGACCGACAAATACAAGCTCTTTATCAGAAGCAGAGCGTTTAAAGAAGGTACGATATAAGTCTTCTGTTACAGCACTTGAAGTAACGAGAAGTTGAGATGAAATTGTACTCATAATTGCAGCTAAAATCGCAGCTAATAAAAATCCAGTAATAAGTGGATGGAATAAAATTTTTCCAAGCTCAAGGAAAATTGTCTCTGGGTTAGATAATGTCAACTCTTGTTGTGAATAGTAGGCAATACCGATAAGACCAGTAAACATAGCTCCGACAACAGAGAAAATCATCCAGCTCATACCAATTCTTCGTGCGCTTTTCAGTTCTTTTACAGAAGAAATTGCCATAAAGCGTACGATAATATGAGGTTGTCCAACATAACCAAGGCCCCATGCGAATAAAGAAATCATTCCTAAAGTGGAGGCACCTTTAAAAATATCTAAACGTGTTGGATCTACAGAGCGAATTGTATCAAATGCAGGTCCAAGTCCGTTTGCATTCATAATTGTTACGATAGGAACAAGAATAAGAGCAACTACCATAATGATTCCTTGCACGAAGTCTGTCCAACTTACTGCTAAGAAACCACCAAATAATGTGTAAGCTACAACGACGCTTGCTACAATGAATAATCCAATATGATAGTTCATACCAAATGAATTTTCAAATAATACAGCGCCTGAAACTAACCCTGAAGCTACATAGAAAGTAAAGAAAATCATAATAACAAGTCCGGATACTAAGCGTAGCATGTGAGATTTGTCGTGGAAACGGTGTTCCAAAAATTCTGGGATAGTAATAGAGTTGTTTGCAATTTCAGAGTAGGTACGTAAGCGAGGAGCGACATATAGCCAGTTTGCGTATGCGCCTAGTGTTAGGCCAATTGCAATCCAACTACTACTTAATCCAACGCTAAACATTGCACCGGGTAATCCCATTAAAAGCCAGCCACTCATATCGGATGCTCCAGCACTTAATGCTGTTACTGCGGGGCCTAGTGTACGACCGCCAAGCATATAATCTGTTAAGTTGGATGTTCGTTTGTAGGCGAAATAGCCGATTACTAACATCCCGAGCATGTAAATAGAGATAGAAGTTAAAGTTAACATCTGCGTACTCATGTAGTTCCCCTTCCTTTTGTCATGTCTTTTGATGCATTTTGCATATTTATCCCGCATTAACGGGCGGTAAAACTCCCACAAGTTAAAATTGACTGGGCAAGGAAGTTAGGTGGGAGATCAACTGCCCGTAAATGCCCGATTGGTGAAGGCTAATAATCAATCGGGGATGAACAAAACCCCCACTGATTAAAGTTTCACTTTATAATCTATCATGATTATTCAGAAAAATCCATGCGCAAATACGAATTTTCTGAAATTTAAGCGTTTTTTGACAGCTCTTTACTTTTGGGATATATGACTTTCTAGCAAAAAACCTTAATTTTAATAGAGTATTTATTATATTTACATAAAAACACGTTGTTTTGTCAATATAATATTGAAAGAAGGGAAAAATATTTTTTTCGAAAAAAGTATTGACTTGTGAAAAAAATTAAGTCTATAATGAGTGCAACTTAAAAAAATGCAAGCGTTGATGAAGAAGAGTACACATGATGAACATGTCAGAGAGCTGATGGTTGGTGCGAATCAGTATGGGATTGATGTGGAATGGGCTTCGGAGCTTCCAAACCGAAACGAAAGAAGTAGGCTTTGGCGACATGATCTCATCGATACAAGAGACACGTATTGTTTTTGATACGGTAAAGTGCGTTACATTCGTAACGAATTAAGGTGGCACCACGGGAGTACCCGTCCTTTCTATAGGATGAGTACTCCTTTTTTGTGTACAAAAAATTAAATATGTTAAATCGTTTAAGTAAGAAGAGTACGTATATTGGAGACGTTTTAGAGAGTCGGGGACAGGTGGGAGCCCGGTACGGTGCCATATACGGAATGGGCTTACGAGAGGTATGCTGAACAATTTTATTCAGTAGGCAACCCGGGTTCCGCCGTTACAAGGATAAGGTATGTATTTTTGTACCTGAATAAAGCGGGATGCTTTTGCGTCCAACATGAGGTGGTACCACGGTAAATTTATCGTCCTCTACATATTTCGATATGTAGGGGACTTTTTTATTTTTCAGAGTGAGGTGAAAGGCATGATGACAAAAGAGGAATTTATGAAGCAAAAAGAACAAGGAAAAACATTTTTAGTAATCGCTGAAGAAGAAGGAGATAGCATTACGCCAATTTCTTTATATAGACGTATGACAGGGAAGAAGAAGTTTTTATTAGAGAGCTCACAGCTTCATCAAGATAAAGGGCGCTATTCTTACTTAGGTTGTAATCCGTATGGAGAAGTGAAAAGCATTGGTATGGAAGTCGAACGAACGACACATGGGCAAACAGAAAAGTTGCAAGGTAACGTACTGCAAGTGTTAGAAGGGGTAATTGCATCATCGCAAGTAGAGAGCCCATTCCCATTTTGCGGAGGAGCAGTTGGTTATATAGGGTATGACGTCATTCGGCAGTATGAAAACATTGGAGCAGATTTACACGATCCATTAAATATTCCAGAAGTACACCTTTTACTATATCGTGAGTTTATCGTTTACGATCATTTACGCCAAAAGTTGTCGTTTGTATATGTATGCGGGCAAGATGATTCAGCAGATTATGAAGAAGTATACGAAAGGTTGCAAGTATACAAAGAAGAAGTGCTAAAAGGAGAAGAAGCGGAAGTAAAGGAAATACAATCAACATTATCATTCACTTCTTCTATAACGGAAAAAGAGTTTTGCATGATGGTAGAAACGGCGAAAGAGCATATACGAGCAGGGGACATATTCCAAGTCGTACTATCTCAGCGTTTGCAAAGCGAGTGTAAAGGTGATCCTTTCGCTTTATACCGCAAGCTTCGCATTGCGAATCCATCACCATATATGTTTTATATCGATTTTCAAGATTATGTTGTACTCGGTTCTTCACCAGAAAGCTTGTTATCAGTTAGAGACGATAAAGTGATGACAAATCCAATTGCGGGTACGAGACCGAGAGGGAAAACAAAGCAGGAAGATGCGGAAATTGAAAAAGAACTGTTAGAAAACGAGAAAGAACGAGCAGAGCATATGATGCTTGTGGATCTTGGACGAAACGATATTGGCAGAGTGAGTGAAATTGGATCTGTGACGATAGATAAATATATGAAAGTAGAAAAATATTCTCACGTCATGCACATTGTATCTGAAGTTTACGGAACATTGCGAAAACGAATGAGCGGATTTGACGCATTAGCGTATTGTTTACCAGCGGGGACGGTTTCGGGAGCTCCGAAAATTAGAGCGATGGAAATTATCAATACGTTAGAGCATGAAAAAAGAAATGTATATGCCGGAGCTGTTGGATATATTTCATTCTCAGGAAATCTTGATATGGCGCTCGCCATTCGAACGATGGTTGTAAAAGATGAAAAAGCATATGTTCAGGCAGGAGCAGGTATCGTCTACGATTCAGATCCGGTAGCTGAATATGAAGAAACGTTAAATAAAGCGAGGGCGCTTTTGGAGGTAATGAAATGATTGTACTCATCGATAATTACGATTCGTTCACATATAACTTGTACCAACTATTAGGCGAATACGAAGAAGAAATTGTAGTCGTAAGAAATGATCAAATAACGATAGAACAGTTAGAAGAGATGAATCCAAAAGGAATTGTGCTTTCACCAGGACCAGGAAAACCAGAAGATGCTGGTATTTGTATCGAAGTTATTCGTCATTTCTATAAGAACGTTCCCATATTAGGGATTTGTCTCGGCCATCAGGCAATTATATCGGCATTTGGAGGAGAAATTGTAAGAGCGGAGCACATTAAACACGGAAAAACATCGCGTGTGAAACATAACGGAACGTCAATCTTTTCGTACGTGACGCAGCCACTAACAGCGATGCGCTACCATTCACTTGTTGCAGAGCAAACGAGTTTACCACAATGTTTTGATGTGTTAGCAACTGCTATGGATGATGGAGAAATAATGGCGGTTCGTCATAATTATTATCCGCTTTTCGGGTTACAGTTTCATCCAGAATCAATCGCAACAGAAGAAGGCGGAAAGTTAATACGTGCTTTTTTAGGAGAAGTAAAAGAGGAGGAGAGAGTATGAATACCTATCTTCGTAAATTAGTGGAGGGACAACATTTAACAGAAGAAGAAATGTATGAAGCGGGACTTCTTTTATTAAGTGACAACATATTGGAAAGTGAAGTAGCAGCTTTCTTAGTATTACTGAAAGCGAAAGGTGAAACAGCAGAAGAAATATATGGCCTCGTTCGTGCTCTTCGTGAAAAAGCATTGCCGTTTTCAAACCATATAGAAGGCGCGATGGACAATTGCGGAACAGGTGGTGACGGTGCCCAAACGTTCAATGTAAGTACAACATCGGCATTCGTACTAGCAGGAGCAGGTGTAAAGGTGGCAAAGCATGGTAATCGTGCTGTTTCTAGTAAAACAGGAAGTGCGGATTTATTAGAAGAACTCGGTGTAAATATTAGCAGTACGCCAAGCGAAATTGATTATTTACTAGAGCGTGTCGGTATCGCTTTCTTATTCGCACCAGCGATGCACCCAGCATTAAGACGCATTATGAAAATAAGAAAAGAGTTAAACGTGCCGACGATCTTTAATTTAATTGGTCCTTTAACAAATCCAGTGAATTTAGAAACACAATTTGTCGGTATTTATAAACGAGATATGTTATTACCAGTTGCACAAGTATTACAAAAGTTAGGCCGGAAACAAGCGCTTGTCGTAAATGGAAGTGGTTTTTTAGATGAAGCGTCATTACAAGGGGAAAATCATGTAGTCCTTTTAAAAGATAATGAAATAGTAGAAATGAGTATCGATCCAGAAAAGTATGGTTTTTCAAGAGTGAAAAATGAAGAAATTAGAGGCGGGAATTCAAAAGAAAATGCAAAGATTACGCTCGGCGTATTAAATGGAGAAAAGAGTGTTTACCGCGATACCGTTTTATTAAATGCGGGGCTCGCTCTTTTCGCAAACGGAAAAGCGGAAACGATTGAAGAGGGAATTAAACTAGCGACACATAGCATTGACTCTGGAAAAGCATTAGCCAAACTAAACTTATTAATTACAGCAAGCAACGAAAAATTAGAAAGGGTGAATTAAGGTGGGGACGATTTTAGACAAAATTGTAGAGCAGAAGAAAAAAGAAGTTGCGGAGCTATATGAAACATATACACCAGGTAATGCAAAAAGAAAAACATACTCACTCGTAAAAGCTTTAGAGCAATTTACTGTCATTGCAGAAGTAAAGCGAGCATCACCATCAAAAGGAGATATTAATGTACACGTTGATGTACGAAAACAAGTGAAAACTTATGAAGAATGCGGTGCAGGAGCAGTTTCGGTTTTAACAGACAGTCAATTTTTTAAAGGATCGTTTCCCGATTTACAAACTGCAAGAGCAGAAAGTAACATTCCGCTTTTATGCAAAGATTTTATAATCGATAAAATCCAAATTGATAGGGCGTATGAAGCTGGTGCAGATCTTATTTTATTAATCGTAGCGGCGTTAACGAAAGAAAAGTTAAAAGAGCTTTATAGCTACGTACTAGAAAAAGGATTAGAAGCGATCGTTGAGGTTCATGATGAACAGGAATTAGAAATTGCAATCCAATTAAATCCGCACGTTATCGGTATTAACAACCGTAATTTAAAAACATTCGAAGTCGATTTAAGCCAAACAGAAAAACTTGGAAAACGATTAAACGAGGAGAAATTACTTTGGATTAGTGAAAGCGGGATTCATTCAAAAGAAGATATTATTCGTGTCAAACGAGCTGGAGCGAAAGGTGTATTAGTTGGAGAAGCACTCATGACATCATCTTCTATTCGTACCTTTTTTGAAGATTGTAAGGTGAACATATGAAAGTGAAAATTTGCGGCATCACTGATGTTGAAACGGCAAAACGTGCTTGTGAATACGGAGCTGATGCACTCGGATTTGTTTTTGCAGAAAGTAAGCGGAAAATCACTCCAAGGCTAGCGAAAGAAATCATTCAGGAGATTCCAGCAAACGTATTAAAAATCGGTGTTTTCGTAAATGAATCAGTAGAAGAGATCCAGAAAATTGCAGATGAATGCGGGTTAACGCATGTGCAACTACATGGGGATGAAGATAATCATCAAATTAGAAGATTGAATATTCCGTCTATAAAAGCGCTAGGAGTAACTTCAGAGGCTGATATGGAAAACGCTCAAACATATGAAACGGATTATATATTGTTTGATAGCCCGAAAGAAAAGTTTCACGGAGGAAATGGAAAGAAATTTTCATGGGCACTACTTGAGCATATGCCAAAAGAGTTGCGAGAGAAAACGATATTAGCTGGTGGATTAAACGCTCTTAATATAGAAGAAGCGATTGGAACTATTCAGCCGTATATGGTCGATGTAAGTAGCGGAGTGGAGACAGAAGGAAAGAAAGATTTAAAGAAAATAAAACAATTTATTAAAAAAGCGAAGGAGTGTTCCAAATGAACTACGCATATCCAGATGAAAAAGGCCACTACGGTATATACGGAGGACGATACGTTCCAGAAACGTTAATGCAATCTGTATTAGAACTAGAAGAAGCATATAAAGTAGCGATGCAAGATGAAGTGTTTCAAAAGGAATTAAATCATTATTTAACAACGTACGTCGGAAGAGAAACACCGCTTTATTTCGCTGAAAATATGACGAAGTATTGCGGCGGTGCAAAGATTTATTTAAAACGTGAAGATTTGAACCATACAGGAGCTCATAAAATTAACAATACAATCGGTCAGGCACTTCTTGCAGTACGAATGGGCAAGAAAAAAGTTGTCGCTGAAACAGGGGCTGGACAACACGGAGTTGCAACAGCTACTGTATGTGCCCTACTTGGATTAGAATGTGTCATCTTTATGGGGGAAGAAGATGTGAGACGTCAAAAATTAAATGTGTTTCGAATGGAATTACTCGGAGCGAAAGTAGAAAGTGTAGCGGCAGGTAGCGGAACATTAAAAGATGCGGTGAATGAGGCGCTTCGTTACTGGGTTTCACATGTGCATGATACGCACTACATTATGGGATCTGTTCTCGGGCCACATCCATTCCCGCAAATTGTCCGTGATTTCCAAAGTGTAATTGGGAAAGAAACGAAAAAACAATATGAGGCGTTAGAAGGAAAGTTACCAGAAGCAGTCGTTGCTTGTATTGGCGGTGGTAGTAATGCGATGGGCATGTTTTATCCGTTCGTACACGATGAAGAAGTCGCTCTTTACGGCGTAGAAGCAGCAGGGAAAGGCGTTCATACAGAACAGCACGCAGCGACTTTAACGAAAGGAAGCGTTGGTGTTTTACACGGATCGATGATGTACCTTCTGCAAAATGAAGAAGGACAAATTCAAGAAGCACACTCTATTTCAGCAGGACTTGATTACCCAGGTGTTGGGCCAGAACATAGTTTACTAAAAGATATTGGACGCGTTTCGTACCATTCCATTACAGACGATGAAGCGTTAGAAGCATTTCAATTATTAACGAAAAAAGAAGGGATTATCCCAGCGTTAGAAAGTTCACATGCTGTCGCGTACGCTTTAAAACTAGCTCCGAAAATGAAGCAAGACGAAGGACTTGTCATTTGTTTATCTGGCCGCGGCGATAAAGATGTAGAGAGTATAAAACGTTATATGGAAGAGGTGTAAAAAATGGGAGTAGAAAAAATTAAAGCAGTATTTGAAAATGGTAAGAAAGCATTTATTCCGTACGTAATGGGCGGAGATGGTGGACTTGAAAAGTTAAAAGAAAGAATTCGTTTTCTAGACGAAGCAGGAGCAAGCATCGTTGAAATTGGTATTCCGTTTTCAGATCCAGTCGCAGATGGTCCAACGATTCAAAGAGCAGGGAAACGAGCGCTAGATAGCGGCGTAACAGTAAAAGGCATTTTTCAAGCGTTAGCAGAAGTAAGGAAAGAAGTGCAAATTCCATTTGTACTCATGACATATGTAAATCCAGTACTCGCATTCGGAAAAGAACAATTCATTGAGAGAAGCTTAGAGGCAGGTGTGGACGGTATTATCGTTCCAGACTTACCGTATGAAGAACAAAATATTATTGCCCCGTTACTTCGAGAGGCAAACATTGCGCTCATTCCACTCGTTACCGTAACGAGTCCTATTGAAAGAATTGAAAAAATTACGAGTGAATCAGAAGGATTCGTTTACGCAGTTACAGTAGCAGGTGTAACGGGAGTGCGTCAAAACTTTAAAGAGGAAATTCATAGTTACTTAGAAAAAGTAAAATCACATACTCATTTACCGGTAGTGGCAGGGTTCGGTATTTCAACAAAGGGACATGTAGAAGAAATGATTACAATATGTGACGGAGTTGTCGTTGGAAGTAAAGTTATTGAGCTGTTAGAAAATGAAAAACGAGAAGAAATATGTGAATTAATACAGGCAACAAAACAAAAAGAAGAGGCGTAAGTCTCTTCTTTTTGTTTTGCGTAATAAATGTTAAAATATACAGAAAATACATATAATTTAGAGGGTGAGAAAGCATGCTAAGACGTAAACTACTATATCTTCTTTTAACTGTACCACTGTACGCTTGGCTTATTAGCATGACGAAAATAGAGTTGATGGCTCTATTTGTAGGGTATGTATTCATCTTTTCCAACTTAAATCGGATTCAAGAGCAATCTATTTTAGAAGTATGTACATTTTCAATTAGTATAGAACTATTTAGTATCGTTTCGATTGTATTATTAAATGAATTATTTCAATGGATTTATTCATTTTCATTAATGAAACTTGGGAATATTGTACTGCAAGCGATATGTGCTTACATTGTGTTTGTTGTGTTAGGAAAAATAATTGGACAGCAGACGGTTTTTGAGGATAATAGAAAATGGGAGTGAATCAAAAAGGAGCCAAACGGCTTCTTTTTGATTCTGTTGTAAAAACAATTGAAAAATATCACATCTGTTATATAATAGTTAAAAATTGTATTTTTAACGAAATGAGATGATAACATGGCCATGTTGTTGGCACTTATCCCAATTATGATGATTTTCATTTGTTTATTTTTATTTAAACAAACGTCATTAAGGTCCTCATTAATTTCTTATGCGGTGTCTGTTGGAATCGTTTTATTCTCTCCAACGTTTCAATTAAGGATAAGTGAAACTGTGCATGCAACGATTAAAGGTTGGTTAATTTGTTTTATTGTCGGGTACGTTTTATTTTTCGGTATTTTTTTATTTCACCTCATGAACAAAATGGGGTACATCGATCAAGTAGCTCGTTTTCTAGAAGAAGTTACTCATGATCGCTTATTACAAATGCTTCTTATGTGCTTTGGTATTTGTCCACTAATTGAATCAGTAAGTGGATTCGGTATTGGTTTTATGGTTGCAGCTCCTATTTTTCTTTCTCTCGGTTATAAACCGTTTCAAGCTGTGCTACTTTCGTTTATCGGTCTACTTGCAAGTTCATGGGGCGCAATGGCAACTGGTACGATTATCGGTTCGCAGCTTATTAATATGCCACTCACAACTCTTGGTACAAATACAGCATTATTAAGCATACCGATTTTCGCATACTTTATCATCCTTTCTTTATACGTTGTCGGTGGCTTTCAGGCAGTTATAGAAAAGTGGAAGGAAGGGATAGGATTCTTTCTATTATTTTCTCTCGGAATCTATCTTTCTAACGCATACGTAAGTGTTGAACTAGCAGGTATATTAAGTTCTATCGTTACCATTGCATTTGGCTTTCTTATCATTAAACTAAAAGGGAAAAATGAGCAAACCTTTATAACAGAACATGCTGCGGCAACGGAGAGAGAAGTATCCATTATAAAAATTATTAGCCCTTATATCTTCTTAACAGTTTGTATTTTACTTTCTCGCCTCGTTCCACCATTACATGATTTGTTCAGATCTTATGCAGTCCTTGATTTAAAATCATATTCTTACAAATTAGAAATGCTATATTCACCAGGTTTTTGGCTCGGCATGACTTGTTTATTTACAATTATTTTCTTCCGCATTCCATCTCATATTATGAAACAATCACTCTTGCAAACGATAAAACAATGGATTCCTTTTGCGATTACGACGACGATGTTTATCGCCATTTCAGAACTAATGGGTGCATCTGGTATGCATTCATTACTCGCAAAAACAGCTGGTGAAACATTTGGCACCTTTTTCGTTTTCGTTGCTCCGTTCATCGGTGGTATCGGTGGTTTCTTAACAGGTAGTAACGCAGGATCAAATGCGATGTTTATAAAACTACAAATGCAAACAGCACAAAACGTAGCACTCCCGTGGCAATACGTCACAACACTTCAAAACACCGCATCGTCAGTGGCGACAATCGCTTGTCCATCACGCATTACACTAGGTGCTTATTTATGTAATATCCCGTATCGTGAAAATGAACTATTAAAGAAGACGACGTTAATGATTTTTGGTGCGGTGTTGCTTGTAGTAGTGGAAGTTTTCTTTTTGTATATATTGAGAAATTAAAAATCCGCCTAATATAGGAGGGTTTTCTGTATAGTTGGATAATATTTTAAATAGGAAAAGCTTCTACTAAATGAATAGGAGATGAAATGTATGCCCCTAAAAAACTACGGTGTGTTAAAAGGTACAGTTATACAATCAAAGATTGGAAAAGGGAAAACACCTCATTATCAAGTTCATTTACAAGGCGAAGCAGGAGTAGATTATCGTATTGCAATTAACGTGAAATCGCAAAGTTATCCGTCGGAAGTTTTATATTTTGCGAGTAACAATATTAGGTCAGAGGCGATTCATATTTTACCGACATTACCATTCGGTTTTACAGAAATAAAAAACAATGAACCGAAAGTAGCTTTAGATTATGTAAGAGGAAATCTATTTGACTCAAATCAAATGATCCCTTTACCACCTGAAAAAGCAGGAGCTGATAATGATTTAAATGAAAAAATTGAGCGGTATATAAAGCGAGCGATAGAAGAAAGTGCGATTATTTACGCGTTCGGTGAAAGATGGGGGCCAGAAGAAAATACACCCGATTCTTACTTTCATTTTGAACCAGGAAACGGTATACATGATATTCATATGAATCAAGGAAATGTAGAAAAATG
Organism: Bacillus cereus group sp. N31; assembly: GCF_016483245.1. Lineage (NCBI taxonomy): Bacteria > Bacillati > Bacillota > Bacilli > Caryophanales > Bacillaceae > Bacillus > Bacillus cereus group sp. N31. The sequence goes on from NZ_JAEHCH010000010.1 coordinate 145,293, forward strand.
GCAAGGTGATGATGGTATATGGCAAGACGGAGGAATACTCATTCATTTTGAAAAGGAAGAAGAATGGATCGGTATCTTTCTTGCATTCCAGTCGCAGTCATGGTGTACGGATGAAGAAGGGCATGCTCGTGTTCCGGTTGAGAATTGTAATTATAAGAAAAATAATTGATGAAAAGAGCTCGTTCGACATGAACGAGCTCTTTTCGTTTCGAAAAAGAAGTAAATGGACAAATCACACGTTACTTCTATGACGGTGACAGCATTAATCCGTTATACGAGACAGATGGTAGTGGAAACGTACTTCGTCAATATGTATACTCAATGGCCGGCGTTCGTCTAGCAATGAAAGCACAAGGACAAACGTTATTCTATCACTACAACCCAAGTGGTGACGTAGTAGCGATGACAGACCCAAATGGACAAGTTGTCGTAAACTATGAATATGATGCATGGGGGAACGTATTAAAGAGTGACGCAAAAGGTATCGCAGCAGAGAATCCATTTGGATACGCGGGATACATGTATGATAAAGAAATTGTTATGTATGGTGATCGCTATTGAAGGCATAGAAACTGTTCATGAATTATTAATAGTGGTATTTTTCATAATGATTGAAAATGATAACTTATAAAAGGTTTTTGATAGGATCAGAATTCATGGTCACTATACTCTTTATAAGTCCTTTCTAATCCTTTGTCACATGTATGATTTATTAAGTGATTTTTACACATTGTGTAGTATTTGCATATGGTTACTTTTAATATAAGGGATATAGGGGTAGTCTGTAAATGATTTACGAGGAATTGTAGGAATATTTTCGTAATTACAAATGAAAGTGTTTCTACAAGTAAAATCTATCTTGTTTTTTTTATTCTTATCCTTTAATTTATGTAAGGGGATTGAACGGATGTTCTGTTTTTAATGGATAATAAAAAAGAATGGTAAGATAGTTTTGGAGTTTACTATATTATTCTAGACTTGTCTGTTTTCCACCCTGAAAGTCACAATTTTATGGATGCAGGAGGCTACATATATATGGGTACGAGGCAGAAAATTTTGATGCAAGCGATGATGCTTGTAGTCATGGTTATGATGAGTGTGGTGTTTAGTAAAGAAGTTGGTGCAGAATCAGAAAACAAGAGTGATTGGATCGATAGTGTTCATGTAACGCCAAGTGAGGTTTCTTTTGGTAATGAAATGAAAGTGAAAGTTACCGTCAAGGTTAATAATCCAAATGGCATAGGTTCTGATATAAGCATCAAGTATATCCTTCCTTATTTAGATGAAGAGGAAGAAGAAGTTTATGAGTATGTCAATTTAAAATATAATTCGGAAACAGATTTGTATGAAGGTGTATTAAATACTTATTTTGATTTTGAGCAGGTTGGAACTTGGGAGATTGATATGATCCATTCAGGAGTTTTGGGCTTAATAGCATATAACTCTAACGTTCATGAGCCACGAGATAGCTCAGAGAGAGAAAGCATGGAAGAACTGAGCAGCGGTAACATTACGTTATTGGAGCCAGTAGTTGGTTGGAATTATTTCAAGGAATATGGAGAAACACAAGGACACTGGTATTATTTTGATGAGAAAAAATTGGAATTTGTGACAGGTTGGTTTAAGGAAAATGGAAAACAATACTACTTGAATGACAACGGAATGATGGTAACAGGTTGGGTACTAGTAGATGGCAAGTGGTATTACTTGAAAGAAAACGGATCTATGGTGACAGGTTGGACGTTAGTAAATGGTGAGTGGTATTACTTAAGTGCAGATGGAGCAATGAAAACAGGTTGGACGCTAGTAGATGGCAAGTGGTATTACCTGAAAGAAAGTGGCTCCATGATGAAAGGATGGGCGTTAGTAAACGGTCATTGGTATTACTTAAATGCAGAAGGCTCCATGGCGACAGATTGGATATTAGTAAATAATACATGGTACTATCTAAACGCTAGTGGTTCTATGGTGACCGGTTGGTTACAAAAAGATCGAAATTGGTATTACTTACACTCTAATGGTGCAATGGCAGTAGGAAAACATTTCATTGATGGTAAATGGTATGGTTTTAAAGAAAACGGTGAAATGATGTCTGACTGGAAGAATGGAAAAACAGGATGGAGAATAGAAAACGGTAAACTGTATTATTTAAACCAGAAAGGTGTAAAAGTAACTGGGTGGCTACAAGATAGTGGAAAATGGTACTACTTTAATACAAAAGGTGAAGCGGTAATAGGTTCGGTGTTCAATAATGGTAAGGGCTATTATTTGCAAAATGATGCTTCGATGGCAATAGGGTGGATTTCTCTTGAGGGTGAAAAGTATTATTTTGATGAAAATGGAGTAAGGGCAGCAGGTTGGAAAGAGATAGATGGTAAGTGGTATTCTTTCTTCCCACCTACTGGAAAAATGAGCAAAAATACGTGGGTTGATAGCAAATACTGGGTAGATGCAAACGGTGTATGGACAAAGACAAGATAACTGAATAGTAGATAAAAAATACAAACCTCATTAAAAAGGTTTGTATTTTTTATGAGGAATTTTATAAATTCCCCCTAAAAACTCAATATCAATTATTTGAATATTATACTATTAAATACCTACAATGTTATAGTTGTTTTTTTCCTCTTCCTTGTTACAATAGTAGTTAGATAACTATTAAACTAAAAAATTAATAAAAGGAGTACTAGGAAGAAATGTTTAAAAAAGCTGCAGCAATTGTCTTAACATCTAGTATAATTTCTATTCCTATAACAGGTTTAGCTGAAACTGTAACAACTTCTAATACAGCAACTGTAAATGTAAATGCTGTAAAACAATCTGGATGGGTCCAACAAAATGGGAAATGGTATTACTTCAATCCAGATGGCACTATAAAAAAAGGCTGGCTTCTTGATAATAATAAATGGTATTACTTAAATTCAAGCGGCATTATGCAAACTGGCTGGCTGTTTGATCAAGGGGTTTGGTATTATTTAAACGCTAGTGGAGCAATGCAAACTGGCTGGCTATTAGATCAAGGAGTTTGGTATTATTTAAACGCTAGCGGAGCAATGCAAACGGGTTGGCTATTAAATCAAGGAGTTTGGTATTATTTAAATTCTAATGGTTCTATGCAAACTGGCTGGCTTCTTGATAATAATAAGTGGTATTACTTAAATTCAAGTGGCGGAATGAAAATTGGTTGGCTACAAGATGGAAACAACCGTTATTACCTCCAAAATGATGGATCAATGAAAATCGGATGGCTGCAAGTGAATAATACGTGGTATTATTTAAACGCTAGTGGAGCAATGCAAACGGGTTGGCTTTCAAATGGCGGCGCTTGGTACTATTTGAATGCTAACGGTACGATGAAAACGGGTTGGTCATTTATGGATGGAAGTTGGTACTATTTACAAAATAATGGTGCAATGAAGACGGACTGGCTACAAGATGGCGATACATGGTATTATTTGCAATCCAACGGTATGATGCAAACTGGAACTGCTTCAATCAATGGAACGACGTACCATTTCGACAAGAGCGGTGCTTGGATTCCTGAAAATAACATCACTGCTACCACATATTTAGATCTTGATTTAACGTACGCTTCAAATGTGACTGGTGCAGAAATTGATGCTAATATTAAAAAATATCATCCAGACAGCCCATTAATTGGACATGGGAATGACTTTGTTGAAGCTCAAGCTAAACATGGTGTCAATGCTCTTTATTTAGCTGCACACGCTATTTTAGAATCGGGATATGGTAAATCTGAAATTGCATATCGTAAACATAACCTATTCGGGTTACGTGCTTACGATGCTGATCCATTTAAGTATGCGAAATATTTACCAACTTTCGGTGATAGTATTTCTTATAACGCAAACTACGTAAGAGAAAAGTACTTAGAAAAAAACGGATCATACTTTAACGGACCAACATTAAAAGGCATGAATGTCATGTATTCAACAGATCAAGAGTGGTCTGCTAAAATCGTAAAAATAATGGAACGTATTAAACCTTTCCAGAAAAAAGATTATGTATATGCGAAAAAATTACCTAAAAATCCAAACTCTTTAAATGTCGACGCCCTATCAAGTGATATTCCATATAAAACATACTCACAAGGAACGACAAAAACTGTTAAACTAGCTACTTCCTATTACGTTGTACCATATCCATTTGATGGTACAATTAAAAGTCAGTCAGTTACGAAAAATGATCAAGGCACACTAGCAACGGGTACACCTGTATTTATTTATCGTGAAGATCCAAACGGATGGATTGAATTCTCACTCACAATGAATGGAAATAAATATTGGGTATTAAAAGCTGGATTAAATATGTAAATAAAACACCCCTTTTAGAAAAAGCTAAAAGGGGTGTTTTATATGTTTTAAATTATTAATAGGTTTGATGAGGTTAAAGTTGCTGTGCGCAAATATATGCACTTGTATAACTATCAAAGATTTCAAAAAAAATTAAATAACCTGAGTCCATATAAATATAGAACTCAGGTTGCTTAGTTGCGCTTTTTTAATACGGGGGCATTTCACAATGAACGCCCTCCTCTTATTTTATAAAACCCAAAACTAACAAGTGTAGAAATACAAGAGAACAGCAGTGCCACACTAGAAAATGCAATGAGATACATATTATATTTCATTACTTTCCCAATGAGTTGGTTACTGTCGTACTGAAAAAGTTCTGCTATTATATTAAATAAAAACAATACGATAAACATGACGATGACACCGTCAATGGATCCTTTAATGTCTGGTTTACTTAAAGCGATATGTGCAGAAATACAAATAGCGATAAATAAAAATAACCAAAAGGAAGGGTTCAATAAATTGTTTATTGTAAATAAGCTTTTCAATAATACGAACGTCGACAAGAGCATGTTTTGAACCATTTCTAAAGTAATAGAAGTAGATGCAATCGTCTTTTCGAGAGTTGTATTAAATAAAAAATATGACTCTGGTACGAAATAGCGCATGAAAAGGATTAATGCAGTAATACCAGAAATAATAGGGCCAATTCCAATGAAGAAATTCCCAATTCGTTGATATACACTTTTTTGATTGTATTGATGTTGTACGTAACCTAACGCACCTTGGCTCGTATCTGTTGGGAAGAACTGCGTTGCTACAATTTTATGACGAAATAGTACGCACATAATGGCATGTCCAAGTTCATGAATAGGAACACCAATCCACGCAGTCAAAAGAAATCCTTTTCTTCCGAAAGCCCTCGACCAATACATTCGTGTGAGAGATTCTAAATAACCTAATAGAAATCCGATTACAATGATGACTCCAATTAAAGAAAATAACTGGATCACGCTTGTAAGGAGTATTTGAAAAATTGAGTTTACAAATTCCATTGCCTTTCATCCAATCTGTTTAAAGTTTCACTTTAGTTGCTCTGTTTCATAATAGCATTATTTTTCTAGATTACTAGTCTATATATTTTCTTTCAAAAGCAGGATTTCATAATCTGTTTCTTGTAGTCATGTTTTATGTCCAAAGTCATATATTGAATTTGTAACATCCTATAAGATATATGCTTAAGGAGGGATGAGAGCGTGAAATGTCCAGCATGTCATACAGAAAATGCAGTAGAAGCAAAGTTTTGCGGGAATTGTGGACATTCGTTAACCGAAGAAGTAGTAGCAAGTGGTGTCCAAGAAGAAAATCAGCAATCATCGCATGCAGAGCAAGCGAAGGAAACTCGTCCAAATGAAACGGTAGAGCAAGCAAAGCGGTTTACGAGTGGCTATTTTCGGTTTTTTAAACAGGCATTTCAAGCACCGACAGCGATTATGCAAAGTGGCAATGTCGAAGTGCGAAATGGAATTGTCAGTCTTGTTCTTATTTGTTTTTTAGGAGCATGTATTTTTTATAGAATGATGAGTGCTGGTGCAGCTGTTACGAGAACGCTAGTGCCAGAAGTATATACTCCTACATTTTTTGGAGAATCTGTAACGGTATTTTTCTTTTTATTAATTTTAACTTTGTTTGTTGGATTCATTATTTTTATAAGTGGTAAGATGATGAAATCCTCTTTTTCGTTTCTTGAAGTATTCGGCATATGGGGAACGATAGCAACGCCGGTTATTGCTATATTAGTTCTTACTTTTCTTTTTAGTTTCTTATTAATCTTTTTCTTACCGATATTATTATCGTTAGCTACAACTTATATAGGGATTAGTATAATTGTAGCCATATTAAAATTAGATAATGGCGGATTAGATCTTGTTTACACACTTCTTATCGCAAATGTTTTCATTGGAATCGTAACATTTATTGTACTTTGGTCTTACATTAGCACTGTAATTCAAGCCTTTACACAGGGATTAACTGGCTTCTAATGCAAAGGTGGTTGAACGGATGAATGTATGTACAAAGTGTGGAACGCAGTTTGTAGATGGTGTGCAATTTTGTCAAAACTGCGGTACAAAGAGAGAAATTCCAGTGGTGAAGAAGAAAATGGGGAGCGGTACAAAAATTGGCATTACACTTTTAGCACTACTTGTTATAGCGATTGTTGGATTGTATTTGTATGGATCATCGTATTATGCGCAGGTGGCACAAGTAGACCGGATGATTACGATTTTACAAGAGAGAGACGGAGAAAAATTAGCTGAGATTATTACGACAGATGACCCATCGGTTATTGTAACGAGAGAGAGTTTCAAGCCTCTATTTTCATATATAAAAGAAAATCCGTCTTACGTGAATGAATTGAAACAATATTTAAAGCAAGGTGAAAAGCAAGGGGACGGAATTGAAAGAGCGGATTTTTCTTTAACGAAAGACGGGAAACATTACTTTATATTTGATCGGTATAAATTGAAGGCAAGGACGTATTATGCGACTTTGCTTTCAAATGAAAAAGGTGCATCTTTAAAAATGAACGGAAAAGAAATCGATAAGACAGAAGACAAAAATTTTCAGAAGCAATATGGACCGTTTCTTCCAGGAGCTCAAGTGTTTCAAGTGGAATATAAAAATGACTATGTAAAACTATCACGCGAGGAAAAAGTTGTACTTATGAAACAAAGTCAAAATAATGTAACGATAGATTTAACGTTGCAAGGGCAATATATTACAGTTCAAACGAACGCGCCTGGTGCGACATTATATGTGAATCAAAAGCCAGTTACCGCATTGACCGGAGAAGAAATTACGTGGGGTCCCGTAGCAACTGATGGAAGTGCGACGATTTATTTAGAACGCAATGGAGACAGCGGAAGGGAAACGACAAAAGTAGAAACGGTAACAGCACTTTCGGCTTATAACCTTCCATTCGAAAAGAAAAGCGTAGAAAAAACAGTCGTTTACAATGTTACTCCGCCACCTACGACTGGGTATGTATATAATGGTTTTATCTTCCCTGATAGTGATATTCGAAAATTAACGAATGCAGATTTAACGTATGTAACGAAAGAACAGTTGAAAATTGCTAGAAACGAAATATACGCAAGACATGGAAATATATTTCAAACGAAAGATATGCAAGCGTATTTTTCAAAACAGTCTTGGTACAGAGAAAATCCGTATTTTACAGGAAAGCTAACGGATATTGAAGCTTATAATGTTGAATTGATTAAATCAAGAGAATAGCGTTCGTGAAAAAGGTACAGTGTGTATTACTGTACCTTTTCTATGATTATTTAGCTGGACCAGGATCTCTTGAGAAAAAGATGTGAAAGAGAAATGTGACTTTACTTGCTTTTCCTGATGTACTAGCCTGTACGGCGGATAAAGAACTAGGTGATAAAGCTACTTCAGAATAGGGTGCTACGACTGTTTTGAGATTATGATCTGAATCTCCTGATGTAGTAACCGTTATTGTATCTGCAGATAAGTTAATAACTTTAATAGTACCACTTGGAAATATGGATTTACCAGCATGTGATGCTGAAGCGAAGCGAGTGCCTTTCCAAATATCTTGTGCGTAGGTATCGTTGTCAGATAACCAAGCACGAGCGCTGTATATGGTTGCGTTAATGGAAAATTCTTGGTCAAGTGGCGTGGCGGCTTTCGGTTCTTGCGGTTCATCTGGAGTTTGAGCGAGAAGGCCAGGGCACATGTATGTTTCACCTACTTTCAATAGTTACTGTTATAGCATATTAACCATGTTGGTTATAAGACACGACAGTTACCTATTCAGGCATAGGTTTGTGCACTAAATTTGTAGATGAAATATTATTTCTTTACAATGGGAATAGGTGTTATTTCTATAAAATATGGAAATTGTAAAGAGTAGGTAAAAAAGAAGGAGTGGTAAAGTGAACTATGTCATTATTGGCGGAGATGCAGCTGGGATGAGTGCAGCTATGCAAATTGTAAGAAACGATGAAACTGCAAACGTTGTGACGTTAGAAAAAGGTGAAATCTATTCATACGCTCAGTGCGGATTACCGTATGTTATTAGTGGTGCTATTGCTTCGACGGAAAAATTAATTGCGCGTAACGTGAAGACGTTTCGTGATAAGTACGGAATTGATGCGAAAGTGCGACATGAAGTAGCGAAAGTAGATACGGAAAAGAAAATTGTGTACGCAAAGCATACGGAGACGAAAGATGTTTTTGAATTTACGTATGACCGTTTATTAATTGCGACGGGAGTGCGTCCTGTTATGCCAGAATGGGAAGGACGAGAGTTACAAGGCATTCATCTTTTAAAAACAATTCCAGATGCTGAGCGTATATTAAAAACGTTAGAAACGAACAAAGTTGAAGACGTAACAATTATTGGCGGCGGTGCGATTGGACTGGAGATGGCAGAAACATTCGTTGAACTCGGTAAAAAAGTGAGGATGATTGAGCGAAATGATCATATCGGTACGATTTATGATGCAGATATGGCGGAATATATACATAAAGAAGCGGATAAACATCATATTGAAATTGTAACGAATGAAAATGTAAAAGCGTTTAGAGGAAAAGAGCGAGTAGAGGAGATTGAAACGGATAAAGGTACGTATAAAGCAGATCTTGTTTTAGTATCTGTCGGAGTAAAGCCAAATACTGATTTTCTTGAAGGAACCAATATACGTACAAATCATAAAGGGGCAATTGAAGTAAATGCATATATGCAAACGAATGTGCAAGACGTATATGCTGCTGGTGATTGCGCGACACATTATCACGTTATAAAAGAAATTCATGATCATATTCCAATTGGAACGACTGCCAATAAACAAGGACGACTTGCTGGACTCAATATGGTTGATAAACGAAGATCATTTAAAGGTACGTTAGGTACAGGCATTATTAAATTTATGGATTTGACACTCGCGAGAACAGGCTTAAATGAAAAAGAAGCGAAAGGGCTCAATATCCCGTATAAAACAGTTAAAGTAGATTCAACAAATATGGCGGGCTATTATCCAAATGCGAAACCACTTTACTTAAAATTGCTATATCGCTCCGATACGAAGCAATTGTTGGGTGGACAAGTAATTGGGGAAGAAGGTGTAGATAAGCGTATTGATGTGATTGCAATGGCGCTTTTCAATAAAATGAGCATTCACGATTTAGAAGACGTCGACTTAAGTTACGCACCACCATATAACAGCGTTTGGGATCCAATTCAGCAAGCAGCAAGGAGAGCGGAGTAGCACTTTTAAAGTGCTACTTTTTTTGTAAAGGGAAGTAATCTTTTTTATTGAATAATAAAGAGGGGGAAATAGTTACATATAGAAAAGGGGATTTTTAAAAATGGTTGTAGCACTTCAAAGAATTCAAGAATCAGAAAAAGAAATATTACGTAATTTGTACGCATTATACCTTCACGACCTTTCTAAGTTCACTATGAATATAACTATCGGAGCGGATGGGTTTTTTGAATACGAAGATTTGCACATGTTTTGGAAAAATGACGGAATCACTCCGTATTTTATAAAGGTTGATCATAGTATTGTAGGATTTTTATTACTATTAGAACGTCCATTTTTGAAGAAAGAAAACGATTTTTGTATGAATGACATTTTCATATTGAATCAATATAGGGGAAAAGGAATCGGTAAACAAGTTATTGAAAATTTACTAGAAGAGAAACGAGGACAGTATTTCGTTATCGAACTTCTAAAAAATGTACCGGCAGTTTCGTTTTGGAAGAAAGTATATAGAGAGTTAAACATTGAATTTGATGAACGAAAACAAATAATTGATGATGAAGAATGCCTCGTTCAAACGTTTAAAATATAATGAAATAAGTGTTCCTCGTATATTACTTTGAAATTTAGCTTTATCCCGCTATTTGTGGGAGTCGGGTTGCTCGTAAACGCCCGATTGGTGAGGGCTGATAATCAGTGGGGGATGAACAGCCCTCCTACTGATTAAAGTTTCACTTTATTTTGAATATAAGGTTCACCCTTGAAAACAAAGTACGTATCGCTTATATTGTCATATAGTATTTGTTTTTTAACAAAGCAATGAACGAACCAGGGGGCGCAGTATGGCAATTAACATGAAAACAATCGAGGAATGGATTGCGGAATCAAACGCAAGACAGGAAGAAGATTTTGGACACGTTGTTGAAGAGATGAAAGAAGTATGTGTCGGACTTGATAATGCGACATTAATTTATACGAAAAATGTATTTTGCTTCGGTAAGAAAGTAGAAGTATTGTTCTTCTTCCAAGACCATGTCGTTATCGGTGAAGAGAAAGAAGAATATATTGAAGTTGAAAAATTAAAGTATAGTGATATTACAAATAGTAACTTAAAAACAAATGATAGAAATACAACGTTAGAGTTACAGTTTTCTAATGGGAAATCTATCAATTTAGATAGTTTAAATGATAACTATGGTACGAAAAATTGGTTATTTGCAAGACAAATTAAGAGTATCTTTAAAGTAATCTAGTAAAAAGCACGCCGGTGGACGGCGTGCTTTTAATTATGCAAAGACCCTTTTAACCAATTCCGCGCTCGATACGCCCCAACAGGAATTTGAATAAGTGATGTTTCATTTCCACCATCAATCCCGTACAATTGATCACAAGAATTTGTATCAAAACTTAGTAACGGATGACCACCCATCCCCATAGCAGTCGCAGCGAAAACGAGTTTATGAACGAGTATACCAGCTTCCATTTGGTGAATGCGATATCCTCTATAGCCTAATGCACGTGTGTAGTAATCTTTCTTTCCAACTACATGTAAGCAAAGTGGTACTTGAAAAAGGTTTACGTTATCCATCGTCATACTAGACTGAAGGGGGTAACGAAGGTCTCCATACCGAATTGGGTGTATGGAATGTGTTTTACTGTTATAAGCATAAGCTCCGTTTTCAATAGTTTTTACGTTATAAAAACATCCATATAAGGAGACGCGTGCATTTTCATTTATATACTTGCCATCAAGGTCGTTGTAATAGGGGAAGGAGAGACTCGCTTCTTGTAGTAAAGTAGCGAGCTCAGCTGCATCCCATTTCGTTAAAGTAAAGTCATCGTTAGGGGAGTACCGTTCTTTACAAAGTTGTAAGAAATCATACGATAAACGCTCTACTTTCGGTAGCTGTACAGTGTGCGCATGATGTTGATAGTACTCTTCATGAGCTAGTGTTTGGAAGTGTTCTGTCGATTCAATCATAGATGCTTCATTTATTTTTGTTATCATCGGATATCCTTCCACATGTTTGGAACGAACGAAATGCTCATGTGCTAAAGGTGGAATTTGCTGCAATAAGTCATGAGAAGTAACGGTTTTATTTTTACGATAATCATCGTGGAACCAATCTATATTCGGTTCTGTACTTAAAGGAATAACAGCATACACACTTTCTTCTCCTTCGGTCAGTCCGAGTAAATGATTGATTGCACGGTCTAGAAATTGAAAGTATATGCCATTTGTGTAACCGAATTGTTTCGCACATTCGAGTAATTGACCGATGAGAACGCCGCTATCTAATCCTTGCAGACGATACGAAAAGTTATTGTATTTAAAAAAGTTTTTCCAAAACATAGTGGATACAAATGCAGCACCAAAGCAAGACTGTATGTTACAGCGATTGCCGAGTGCGTCTGTAAGATAAGAATCGAAATTTCCTTCGCGAAGTAAGATAAGTCGGTGATGCGCAACGTCATAATGGTAAATGCCGTCTGGATAATGATCCAATTTTAAATATATATACAATTCATTCGGGTATAAAGCACCACCTGAAGGGATAGACCTCCGGAATAAATTTCTTTCGCTATTGAGCTGACATAATTGGGTTATACCAAATGAATACAAAAGGTAAGCACCAATCTCATCCAAAGTAGGTGTAGTAGAAGAGTTCGGCAAAGATATTGGGATTTCTGAAGAGAGAGGGATGACAGGTACATTTCGATATAACTTATAAGGAAGCGGTGCGTCTTCCCAGTTCACCTCATGATTCGGCATAATTTCATCAATAGTGAAATGGAGATGATGTAAAAAAGTATCTAGCTGCATGAAATCCCCCCTTTACTATGGAAATGGATGAGGATGTGGATTTAATTGTTCGTTTGTTAAAGGCTCAGCCCTATATCCAAGTGTCATCGGTACAGTGTACACTCTATCCAGTCCGGTAACACGAGTGAGATGGTGACCGAACGTCATCGGTAGCATGCCTGGGATCATGACTTTTACACAATGTAATCCGTTCTGCTCTATAAGGGGGACGGTTTGATCTACAACGATTACTTCGAGCCCAGATTGATGCAAACGATTTAAAAGTTGATGAAGATCAGATGTCAAATCCATATCAAACGATTGTAATGCATTCATTTCTTGGAACGATTGCACCGGAGCATCGTCACGTAAAAGGAAATGAAGACGTTCTTCCGTTTCTTTTAATCCGTACAGCATACTATGGTCTTCCATTTTATTAACGAGATAAGGATCTTGTAAGCATTTTTCGTAGTACTCTCTTTTTTGCTCGAGCTCATCATCTGCTATTAGTAACATGCCTGCTATTTCGTGAATTGCACTTTTTATAGCTCGAATAGGATCTAAATGAGAGCCCCCTGCACAAACAACGTTCATTCCATTTGCACGCGTATTTTTCGCAATTACCCATAAACTCGGGATGCCGTGTTCCATCGTCGCGTTAAAAACGTGTAATTCATACCCGGTAATCGTGCGTAACCGCTGAATCATTAATTGTAATTCCGTATCGTTTGCTGAGCTAAGATCAAGGCGGGACAGAGGTAATTCAGCATACCAAGTGAGCAAGAAGGCATCACGCTCTACAATTTCTAAAATGCCGTGAAAAATTGCTTCTTCTAAACTACCACCAATTGCACAACCATTGGATGTTTCATATACGAAAGCATCCCGATGACCGAGGCTATAATAAGCGATTGATTCTGGAACTAAAAGTGGCTTGTTTTGTGATAAAGAATAGCCCCATACCCAGTTTTGTTCATAGTCAGGATCAAACGGCTTAAACGGAAAACTATCACGATTATAATGTTCATTTGCATGTACACCGAGTGTGAGGGGATTCAGTGCATGATCCTCTAAATCATGAAAACTACCATGCACATTTGTCTTTTTTCCTCGAGGTGACATACCACAATATCGTTCTAAACCTTCTAAAATAGCAGTTGCTTCACTCAGTGCAAATGAATGGGTTCGACCTGCAACACCTTCATTCCCAAACATTAACGGCATGTTTATAATGACGTCAGCGAATGGTAATAAAGAATGCTGCATTTTTCCATTCAACATACCAACCCGGTAATCTAAATAGTCTCTCGTTAAAAATGTATTTAGTTCATGAATAGAACGACAGCGATACGTTTCAGCACTTGTTTTTAAGCTCGGTTGTAAAGAAATCTGTGCCGCATCCGCAGTATCAGCAGGTAAATTACTACATATAGGACAGAGAGGATCTGGAAGAAAAGAATGCCGCGTACATTGCAGTGTTTGTAAGTTTAGTAAAATGAGTTCATTTTCTAAAGAAGAATGTCCGTGAGCTAATATTTTCTCCGTTTCAGCATGAATGAGCTGGCACATTTGCAGAATGCCATTTTGGGTGGCGCGTACATCACGCCTCGTTACGTGCTCTGATTTCAATGCATATTTCCGCTGTAATTCCCACATTTCTTGTTGATCAAATCCGGCGATAAAGCGTCGTCCATCGGCACAATGGGTGCATCCCGTTGCAAGAGGATGAATATAAGGTCCGATAACACCTTCACCAAATGAAGTAAACGCACGTAGCCACGGAATATGATTGGAACGAAAAACAAGCTCAGCATCATGATGAATAGTAGAAGGAGAGCCGTCATGTAATACGAGAGCGAGGTTGATATTTTCAGGGAGTTCATCTGTAATTGTATGCTGGCGAATGATGGAATATTGTTTGCGTAATTGATCATGTACATAGTCTGCAAGTAGGCCATCTCCTATAAGCAATATATGTTGAGTCATAGACCGTCCTCCTTTGCAATTAATACCCCGTACACTCCATCTAAATTTTCTTTCAAAAATGATTCAATCGCTAAATCAAACACGAATGGATAAAAATTATGTTCTCCTAAATGCTGCAAGGCAAGCTGTAAAGATTGCACATCTGGAATCTCTTCGTCCGCTTGTATTTCTATTCGAAAAGAATCAGTGTCATATAAAATAATAGATGATTCAGACAAAACAGTAGCTCTGTATGGAGTTTCTTCATTTTGAATGTGAAGAAGAGATAGTTGTAGTGCGTTACGTAACGCTAACGTCATATTAATACTGGATGCGCCATACCATCTATCATTTACACCGACCCAAACGACTGGAAAACTAAGGATCTCTTCACTCATTGCTATTTTAGGTGCTTCATGAATTGTAGAGAGAGCATCGTAATAAAACTTACAATGTGTATCATGAATTTCAGCTAGGTCGATCGTTGTAATTTCTTCTAGCATATGTGATTGCCGCTCATATAGTTTATTGTTTAAATGTTGTTGTAGTGCCCGGTATACACCTTCTGTCATCGTTTCCCCAGCACCAATACCGATATCGTTATGTTCAGGAATAAGGCGATGAATGATTTCAGCTACATATGTTTCAATTCCTGTTAAACCAGCTTCACGGCGAGCTTCATTATGAGTCAAACCAGCGCAAGTCATAAGAGGCAGGAGGGAAGCGGGACCATCGGATAGTGGTGTAGCTACTTGAATATTGCATTGTGATAGCGGTAGTTGATATGAATTTTGTTCATCCCACACATGGAATATACCAGCTTCTTTAGAAGTTAATGAGTCGAAAAAACGGAACAATTCAGTTGAAGTATGTTGGTTGGACCGCTGCGCAAGTTTTTCGGTAAGATTTTCTATTGTATCAATTGTAAAACTTTCATCAGTTGCGAGAGGATGTTTTATAAAAGGATGCCATGTCCCTTCGAGTGTTTCACAGTTTAATAAAAAGAATTGTGGCTCTTTTTCTCGATATGAATCATCAGCGACGTGTTTAAATAATTCAAAAACAATTATATTTGCTAACATTGCGCCAGTAATTGGTGAAAAAGGAGCTGATGCATTTTCATTTTGCAAAGTAGTTTCATGTAGCCGATGCCAAGCTGATTCCCAGCATTCTTCACGATCAGCTGTTACGACAGGACCAGCCAAACCGAATGTTGATAAACAAATGGCGGGTATGAAGTTCTTTCCTACTTCCTTGCAAATCGTGTGAACTGTTCTTAAGCCTTCAATGTCTCCATTTTGAGAAACGTATAAAATCCAGTCAAAGGGTTCGAACACTTCATGCAAGGGGCGGTCAATTGTAGTATCTATTTCTTGAACAAGTACATTGTCATCAACTTCATATGCACGTTCTACTAGTTCATGAATTCGGTCGTAATTTGTTTCCATATAATCTGTGACAAGGTAATGAAATGTGGGTAATCCGGATTCTAGTAAAGAAGAAACTAAGGAAGTAAGCATATCCCCAGAACCAAGTATAAGGACATTTGTTGCGCGGTACGTCTCAAATTTTAAAGCACCTGAATGAGAATCAGCTTCTAGAAATTCAATTTGCGAAGCATACCTATCGAGTAATGCACTGTTTAATTCATGAGGTGCATCTTGACTTACATCACGAACAAAACCATTTTCATATAAAATCTCTCCAATTTCAAATACACGATGTTGATAGGGGAGAGGGAGACCATCGGTTATTTCTGCTAAAGAATGATCACCATTAAACATAGGCATTAATTTTTCAATCCAGTTATAAATTCCATCACCGTCCATGCGGAATGAACTGGCGTTATTTCGAAAATAGACACCCCCGTTTGAGTCGGGGAGGAAGAAAGTATCCTTATTTGCTTTAAGCTTTGCATGAGCTGGAAGGTTATTCATTTTAATCCTCCTTACGTTTTAAGCATACATTATTAGCTTATGTCATGAAATTTGTCCCGTATGAACGCAATAAAAAAAGGCTGTAGAATGATTTATTCTACAGCCTCTAATAGACTATTAGTCTATCAACCTTCTAATAATAATGATTTTGGATCTTCAAGCATATCTTTAACAGCAACAAGGAAGCTAACTGCTTCTTTACCATCAACAATACGGTGATCGTAAGATAGTGCAAGGTACATCATTGGACGGTTTTCCATACGTTCTGCATCAATTGCAACTGGTCTTACTTGGATTTTGTGCATTCCTAAAATACCTACTTGTGGGCTGTTTAGGATTGGTGTTGACATTAGAGAACCGAATACACCACCGTTTGTAATTGTAAATGTACCACCTTGTAGCTCTTTTAATGAAAGTTTATTATCACGTGCTTTCATACCTAAATTACGAATTTCGCTTTCGATTTCAGCGAAGTTTAATTGGTTAGCATCGCGTACAACTGGAACAACTAATCCATCTGGAGCTGCTACTGCAATACCGATATCATAGAATTTTTTAATGATAAGCTCGTCGCCTTGAATTTCAGCATTTAATAATGGGAATTGTTTTAATGCTGCAACAACTGCTTTTGTGAAGAATGACATAAAGCCAAGACGTACATCATGTTTTTTCTCGAAAGCATCTTTACGCTCTTTACGTAATTCCATGATTGCACTCATATCAACTTCGTTAAATGTTGTTAACATTGCAGATGTTTGTTGTACTTCTACAAGACGTTTTGCAATTGTTTGACGGCGGCGGGACATTTTCACACGCTCAACTGGTTTTTCAAATTCCGTTTTTGCAACTGGAGCAGGAGCTGGACTTTTTGGAGCAGCTGGTGCTTCTTTTGGTGCAGCAGCATGAGCTTGTACATCATGTGGTCTCACACGTCCAAGTGGATCTGTGCTACGTACGTCGTTTAAGTCGATTCCTAATTCACGAGCCATTTTTCTAGCAGCTGGTGATGCGATAGGACGGTTCGTATTTGGTAAACCTTGTAGAGCCGTAGCTTGTTCAGCAGTTGGAGCAGCAGCTTTCGGTGCTTCAGCTGTTTCTTGTTTTGGTTGCTCAGCCACTGGTGCAGGTGTGCTTACTGCCACTGGTGCGCCATTTGCATCTAAAATTGCGATAGTTGCGCCAACTTCAACTGTATCCCCAGGCTCGCCTAGTAACTTTGATACAATACCTGAATCTTCTGCAATGATTTCTACATTGACTTTATCAGTTTCAAGCTCAACAACGCTGCCACCTTTCTCAACTTTGTCACCTACGTTGATAAGCCATTGTGAAATAGTTCCTTCTGTAATAGATTCTGCAAGCTCAGGTACTTTAATTTCGATCATTTTAAATGTCCTCCCCTTATTTGCCTAACGGTGTGTTTTGTCTTCTTTAATCTTCGGTAATCTCCATTTGTTAGCTCGACTTGGGCAGAATATCTGCCCAAGTCGAGCTGGGAAAAATTCATTGTTACTTTTAGTTGCTATAAACTTCAATTTCTTGTTTATCTTGACGGAAGTTATACTTCACATCTAAAGCGTGCGCCACAATTAGTTCTTGCTCAGCTTTGTGAGCGAACGGATCGCCACCAGATGGGCTAGAACGATCTGGGCGTCCAATGTAACCTGTTTTCACTGTATCTCCAGCTAGTTCGAACAGAATTGGAGCCATGTAATGCCATGCACCCATATTACGAGGTTCTTCTTGAACCCAAATAATTTCTTCTAAGTTTTTAAAGCGTTTCATAATAGATTGAACTTTTTCAGCAGGGAATGGATACAACTGTTCAATGCGAACGACATGAACTTCATCTAAGTTGTATTCATGTTTACCAGACTCGATTTCCGCTGCTAAGTCAATCGCCATTTTACCTGTACTTAAAACAAGACGTTTAACTTTATTTGGTTTCATGCCAAGGTTTTCTTGTTCTAAAGCAGGTTGGAAACGTCCTTCGCTTAACTGACTAGCAGTTGAAAGCGTAAGTGGGTGACGTAATAAACTCTTCGGCGTCATAAGTACTAAAGGTCGAACAGCTTCTGTTCCTAAAATAGATGCTTGACGACGCAAGATATGGAAGTACTGTGCTGCGCTCGTTAAGTTTGCAACTGTCCAGTTGTTTTCAGCAGCTAACTGTAAGAAACGCTCTGGACGTGCACTAGAATGCTCTGGTCCTTGACCTTCATAACCGTGTGGTAATAGAAGAACTAAACCAGATTTTTGACCCCATTTTGCTCTTCCAGCTGAAACGTATTGATCAAATAATGCTTGCGCAGTATTTGAGAAGTCACCATATTGCGCTTCCCACATAACAAGAGTTTCTGGAGCAAATACGTTATAACCATACTCGTAACCAACAACAGCAGCTTCTGATAACGGACTGTTATGAACAGAGAATGAAGCGTTAATGTTTGGTAAGCGATGTAATGGTGAATATGTTTCATTTGTATCAGTATCGTGTAATACGATGTGACGATGCGCGAATGTACCACGCTGTGAATCTTGACCAGTTAAACGAATTGGCGTACCTTCTTGTAAAATAGAAGCGAATGCTAATGACTCAGCAAGTGCCCATTCAATTTTACCGTTCTCTTCAAGAGCATCTTTACGGCGTTCAAGAATTTTCTTCACCTTCGGATATACGTTAAAGCCTTCTGGCCAAGATAATAGACCTTCATTCATTGCACGAAGTGAGTCAAGTTCAACACCAGTATCAATTGGCTGAATGCCTTTTGCAACAACATCTGGTACTTTAACGTGAATTGTTGCATCGCTCGTATCAGCTGGTGGTACTTGTGCATAATCAGATTTTAATTGTTCTTGTATAAATTGAGTAATTGTTTCAACCTCATCTGCATTTAGAACACCAGCAGCTTGTAATTGATCTGCATAAATTGCTCTTACAGTTGGGTGATTTTTAATTTTTTTGTACACTTGTGGTTGCGTAACTGCTGGGTCATCCATTTCGTTATGACCGTAGCGACGGTAACCAATTAAATCGATTAAGAAGTCTTTTTTGAACAACGTACGATATTGAATCGCCAGGTTAGCAGCAGCAAGACAAGCTTCTGGATCATCAGCGTTCACGTGAACAATCGGAATATCAAAACCTTTTGCAAGGTCGCTTGAATATTTCGTAGAACGAGAATCATAGCTATCAGTCGTAAAACCAACTGCATTGTTTGCGATAACATGAATTGTTCCGCCCGTTTGATACGCGTTCAATCTGCTTAAGTTTAGTGTCTCAGATACAATACCTTGACCAGGGAATGCAGCGTCACCATGAACTAAAACTACGAATGATTTAGAAGTATCTTGTTCTGGAAGACCAGACTTTTTACGATTTTCTTGAGCCGCACGTGCGAAACCTTCCACAACAGGATTAACGAACTCAAGGTGACTCGGGTTATTTGCTAATGTAACGCGAGTGCTAACTTCTTCATTCCCAACGACTTGTTCTCTACCTAAATGGTATTTCACGTCGCCAGTCCAGCCAGCATTTGCCACTGCGCCTTCTATTTTTGCATGTTTGAATTCAGCAAACATGTGAGTATATGGTTTTTCTAATACGTGAGCAAGTACGCTTAGACGACCGCGGTGAGCCATACCAATCATGACATCTTCAACGCCGCCCTTAGCACCTTCTAGCACAATTTCATCTAGAACTGGTACAAGCATATCAACGCCCTCGATAGAGAAACGCTTTTGCCCAACGAATGTTTTATGCAAGAATTGCTCGAAACCTTCAACAGCTGTTAAACGTTTTAAAAGAGCAGTTCGTTTTTTATTTGATAATGGTTGACGCAATGAATTTGATTCCACCATTTGATGCAACCACGCGCGTTCTTCACTATCTTGTATATGTGAGAATTCATAAGCTAAAGATTTTGTATAAACGTCTTTTAATCTATGAATTACATCAAGTGCAGTGTGAATACCCTCTGGTGCATCTTGCCATACTGTTTTAGCTGGAATCGCTTTCAAGTCAGTATCGCTCAATTCGTTCATTGCTTTCTCAAGAAGAGATTGTCCGTTTGCAGCAGCTTCCATCGGGTTGATGTGAGCCAACGTATGCCCGAAAGAACGAATCTGTTCAACAAGTTGAACGACTTTAAGAATTTTTTCAATGTTACCTGTGTTTTGAGGAGAAAAATGTGTTGCTGTGTTGTCCCCTGTTACGACATCATCTTGAAACGAAGGAGCTCCAAAAATTTCAAAAAGCTCTTGTAATTCCGGATCAACAGAACCTGCTCCAGTTACGTAAAGATCATACTGTTCAATAACATAACCAAGGTTCGGACCATGGAACTTGGCCCAAGGGTTTGTCGTTGTATTCTTCCTCGTCATTTGTTTAAACCTCCCAATGCATATAATCCTTTTCCTATACAAAAGGTGCATTTTGCTCTTTTTCAATAATTGATAAACTAATAATTAATGTAAATGTTGTCTTTACTCTTATGTTATTACAATAATTTACATAATACCAAACACTATTACTTATCTGTTTTGTAAAAAAACATTCACAATAACTTATCACCCAAGTTAATCTTTCATGTTATAAAGTAATTTTACAGAAAAATGGAGTGGATATATTTGGTATACCTACACTAACAACTATAATTGTTGCATTTACATATAGGTATAATAGTTAGAATGTTTCGATAAAATAAAGTTCGAATTATGTATATTGAAATAATAAGCGCTTTCATTGATATTATACAACAATATAACGGAATATAGTATAAAAAATAAAAAATTATGAATTTAGAGTAAACTTTATTTCGGTAGTGTTAAATATTGAAAGGAAAACGAAGGATTTCTACAAAAAAAGTGGCTAAACATAAAAAATGCTTCATAAACCGTTAGTTTCTATTAATATGCCGAAAAATACCGTAAAACAAATAACGCATTTCATCCAATAAAGCGGCAAATGAAATATTTTAAAAGGATAAAACAAATATGGAGATATTAAATTTTTATAAAAATGGAGAAGGGATATAGTAACGGATATATACATTGTTCCATGTTGCATTACAAAATAGACGTGCTGAAATTGAAAAAGTTTCTTCTATAATAAAATGAAATTTTAATCAGTGTAGGGTTTGTCCATCCACCACTGATTATTAGCCTTCACCAATTGGGCAGTTATTTCCCACCTAAATTCCTCGCATTCACTGAATTTTGAGGTGGGAGTCTTACTGCCTGCTAATGCGGGATAAATAGCGTGAAACAAACTGAAATATATGTAAAGGAAACTTGACGTAAAGTTTGCTTTACATATATACTCGGTATAAGGGAGGAGGGAGAAATTTCCTTGGAAAATAAAATGGTCGAATACCGAAAAAAATTTGGACTATCTCAAGAAAAATTGGCTGAGAAACTTGGCGTTTCCAGACAAACCATCATTTCAATTGAAAAAGGAAAATACGATCCATCACTTCCGTTAGCATTTGAAATAGCGAAAACATTTCAGACAACGATAGAACATGTATTTATTTATGAAGGAAAAGAAGGGGAGGAGTAAAGATGAACTATTCACAAAAGTACTTTTTAATCATGGGAATTATTTTTTTTATTATGAGTGGAACTATGGTATTAGCGGGTATAATGACGCATTCAGCACCACCGACTCCAACTTATACAGTTCTCGCAATGATGATTATGTGTTTCTGCCTAAGCTACTTACATCCACAATTTAAAGAAAAAGACGAGCGGATGAAATTAATTCGTTATAAAGGCATGTTCTTCAGCTTTTTTGCGTTAACAGCATATTACCTTCTTTTCTCTATCGGCTTAAACTTAAACGTTATTACACTATCTGCAGTTGAACTACTGAACATACTTATGGCACTCACAATGAGTACCGTCTTTATCTCGTTTGTTGTTTTGGCAAAAAGATATTAAGATGGAAGAGAGAAAGGAAGATTAACATATGCAAATGATGTATGCTTTTGGTATGGGGATCGTTTTATTTTTAGCGGTGTTCCTATTCATTCGTAAAGACGTTCAAGGCGGGACGTTAACGAAACGAGGATTTTATAAAATGATTGGCTGTTTAGTTGTTATGTTTATAGCGATCATCGTAATGATTGTATTAATTACTCAATCATTATAAATTTTAAAAATGAAACCTTACTTTTTGTAAGGTTTTTCTTTTTGTATAAAAACCTAAAAATTACCACAAAAACCATTTACTACATGGAAGCTATATTGTATAATCCAATAAAATAATAGAAAAGGAGAATAGTATATGAATAAAAAAGCTATCTTCTTTTTATTAACAAGTCTACTACTTGTAGCTAGTATTACTTATATAATATGTAACAAACGAGAACAAGTACCACCTATATTAGTATGGGAGGACCAAGAATACTACGTTACGGATGAACCTGCTCAAGCAGAAGAAGTCGGGCAAAGGCTCGGAGAAGTGAAAAAGAAAATTGAAGCAAGTAAAGCACCTACTAAAAATAGTGAATCTAATACATTACAAGAAAAAACAGAAGTATTCACAATGATTGAAGAAAAAAAAGATGATCAATCGCCTTTAATCATAAAGGAACCTTATGGTGATGAATATAGAATAGTAAGGCCGATGTTAAAGCAAGTACTATAATAGAAAAGGAGACTCATATGCAGACAATAGCTTCATATCCGTGGTCGTTAAGAAAAATATTTGTCTTTTTTCTTTGCTTTATTCTGCCTCCTATCGGTTTCATTTATATTTTGATGAATAGAGAAGCACTACAAAAGAGAGATTTCATTTTATATGTATTATTTGCTGCTATTAATATATCGCTTTGGTTATCATTGATGATTTTTGATAGGAGTATGTGGATGGTAGCGGGGCATGATGTACTTAGCGTAATTGTTATTATTGTTTCGAATATGAATAAGGGATAACCCAGCAATTTTAAAGTTGCTGGGTTTTATTTTGATATTTATAATGAAGTAAAAAATCTTTAATAGAGAGTAGTGGCGTTATGAGATGGAAAGCAGGAACGTTTGAAAAAATAGAAACAAACCATGTATCTATTGAACAAATTATAAATACATATAAGAAACAAAACTTAAATGGTGGAGCGGTTATAAGCTGTTTTAAAGTACATAACGAAAACTTTTTCAAAGAAATACCACATGGAGAAGATGGACACGAGCACTTTTTCAGAAGAATCTTCAACTCTTTAGATATAATCAATAACTTAGAAGAATTAAAAATACATACATCAGATAAATATAAGTTTCGTTTTAAAGAGCATCAGGCAGTCATGCTTGATGGTAGCATTGCCGCTCAAATTTTGTGGGGCGGAGCGTATGAAGCATTTCAAGAACGGCCGGTTGCTGCGAAACAATTAGCGATTAATGTATGCCAATATATGTTCCAAGATCGATACGAAGATATTAAAGTGTTTGAAAGTGACCACCCTTGGACAGATTGGTTTTACGATGTTGCATGGGATGCTACTTGGATGGTATTAGATAGTAAGGAGCATAAAATGTGGTTAATTTGTGCTACGGATACGGATTAAAAGATGAAGAGTCTTGTAGAAATGCTACAAGGCTCTTTATCTTTTGGGAAAGAATACAAAATAAATCGTATAAATGTTATGCTAAAAAATGTTTGTAATGTAAGTTTTATACTGTTGTATAGTGATGGCTTACTAGAAAAGAAAAGGTAAGGTAAGAGGAGAATGAACGTGAAAAAGGTAAAGAAATTATTGCTACTAATGATGGTAATAGGGTTAACAGTTGGTGTTCTAGCAGGATGTGCAAACCCGAAAGATACTGCTGAAGAATTTTTAACAGCAATACAAAAAGGGGATGTAGAGAAGGCTCGTACATTCGTTGAAAGTGACAAGGAATTTAATAAACTAAATGAAAAAACAGATGATGCTGAAGCAAAAGAAATGCTAAGCGCAATCACGAAAAACTTTAAATTTGAAAAACTAGAAGAAGTATCAAAAACAGATGATAAAGCAGAAGTGAAAGTGAAAATTACATCTGCCGATCTATCTGTTGCCGTAACGAAAGCAATGGGAGAAGTTATGCCAATGGCCTTCGCTAGTGCCTTTAGCGAAGATAAAGAGCAATCTGAAAAAGCAATCGAAAAAACAATGACATCAGCTATCATTAAACACTTATCAGATAAAGATGCAATAATGGCAACACGTGAAGTGACACTAAACTTAAAGAAAAATAAAGATGGTGACTACAAAGTCGTTGCTGACGATAACTTGAAAGAAGTATTGTTTGCGAATGCTAAGGCTTTGGAGAAGATGTTTGGTGGGAAGTGATTGACTTACATAAAAAAAGAGACACCATATCACGTAGTAGGGTGATATGGTGTCTCTTTTTTTATGAACCTGGAGAGGTTTGAACTCACGATATCCATTCTAAAAATTTTTATAAATATATAACATAAAGCTAGTTGTAACAGGGGAGATACTGTATTCTATGTTTTCTTAGGCAGATCCTGTAATGTAGAAAAGTAAAATTTTTGGACCAGATTTTAATTAGTTTTCTTTCAGTTTTAATGAGGAAGTGTACGAAGATGTTGTGACTATGCCTGCTGAATTGTGAAGTTAAATAAGACAACAATTTATTAGAGGAAGATTAGTTAGTTTAATTATAATATTTAGGTGTTTAACAGGGTTACTAATTAATTTCAGTTCTCCCATGAAAAATTAAAGAAAAAGTATTGATGAACAAATTCGTGTTTTCAGTGAATGTGAGGACTTCTCTAAATAAAGGTGGTCAACACTATGTAAATAATTAGGAGTGCTAAAATATGCAAAATTGCATATTAATTATTTTAAATCTTATGCTAACCTTATAATGCGAAATATAACATTTGTTGGTAATGATTCATTTTTGAAGCATAAAAAATGAGATATTACAGTGAATTGTGTGCCATCGTCCTATATTATAAACGATAATAACGAAAGCTATTTGAAGTCCTTTGAGGGAAATAAGTTATTAAAGAAGATACCATATAGAAGATTTGTCGGAATTTCAGATGTTACAAATGTCATCTTATTTTTAATGTCTGATAAAAGTGATGCCATTAGAGGGCAAAATATTGTGGTTGACTATGGATATACAATTGTATAAATAAATCATCTTGGGAATTAAGGTTGTGGAGAATGAGTTTACTAATTAAAGATTTAACAAAGAAATTTGACGAGCATGTTGCAGTGAATAATTTGAATATCGAGATACCGAAAGGTGAAATATTTGGATTCTTGGGCGGGAATGGAGCAGGTAAAACGACTACATTTCGAATGATACTTGGACTTTTATCGAAATCAAGCGGAACCATTTCATGGAATGGTAAACCTATAAATTATGATGTTACAGATAAGATTGGGTATTTACCAGAAGAACGTGGTCTTTATGCGAAAATGACTGTCAAAGAACAAGTTAACTTTTTTGCAAAATTAAAGAATATGAAAAGTAAAGATGCAGAAAAAGAACTGCACTATTGGCTGGAGCGTTTTAATATAACTGAGTATCTGAACAAAAAGGTAGGAGAACTTTCAAAAGGGAATCAGCAAAAAATTCAGCTGATAACAGCGATTATACATAAGCCTGAACTCTTAATTTTAGATGAACCATTTAGTGGTTTAGATCCAGTAAATGTTGAAATGTTAAAAGAAGCTGTTCTTGATATGCAAAAACAAGGGTCTTCGATTCTTTTTAGTTCACATCGTATGGAACATGTGGAAGAATTATGCCAACACATTTGTATCATGCACAAAGGAGTACCTGTTGTTCAAGGAGACATTGCCAAAATTAAAAGTGACTTTGGTAAAAAGAATGTTGTAATCGTTGGCGATCATGACTTTGACCATTTGAAAGAAATAAAAGGTGTAGAAAGTATGAAGAAACGTAAGAATGCAGTTACTCTTAAAATTTCATATGAAGAAGTTTCGCATGTTTTATTTAAAGAGATAACGAAATTAGGGTATGTTAAAAAGTTCGCAGTAGAAGAACCTACATTAAATGACATCTTTATTGAGAAAGTAGGTGCACAGCATGAATAGTTTCTGGACGATTTTTTTACAAAACTATAAATCTAAGGTAAAAGCTAAATCATATATTGCTATTACAATCATAATTTCTATGTTAATTATAGGAATGATGAATTTTGACAAGATTTATGACTATTTTGCAGGTAACGAGGAAGAGCAAGTTGTCATTGTTACAGAAAAAGAAGAATTATATACAACTATTCATCAAGTGTTTAAAAACGTAGATAGTAAATTACATGTTAAATATAGTATGGATAAACAAAAAGCAGAATCGGGCGTTAAACATGGTGATTATACATATGCAATTGTTGTAGAGGAATTGGGTAATAAACAACTAAAGGCTACGTATATAACTGAGACAGATGTAAATCAGCAAGATGTTAGCAAGGTCCAAACGATTTTATCTCAAATACAATCTTCTAATTTCGCTCAGCAATTGAATCTATCGCAAGATGAATTAAAGGTGTTAACGACGCCAGTAGAAATTCATACCAAAACTGTTTCAGATAAGGTTAAAGATGGAGAACATACAGAGGGTGTAGGAATTTTAATTAATACCTTTATCATGCTAAATTATTTAATGATATTATTGTATGCTGCACAATTAGCTACCGATGTTGCAACAGAAAAATCTTCTCGTGTAATGGAGTTAGTTGTTTCAAGTATTTCGCCTACAAAACATTTATATGCGAAGCTATTCTCAACATTATTGGCAGGTATTACACAAATGATAATTTGGGGCTTGGTCGCAACTGTTGGGTATAAAATAGCAATTAATGAATCGAAAAATGATATTTTAAATAGTATTGATTTAAATTCTGTTGCTCCTACTCTAGTGGTGTATGGGATTCTATTCTTCACATTAGGATTCTTATTATATGGCTCATTATCTTGTCTACTCGGCTCTATTATTAGTCGTATAGAGGAATCTTCTCAAGCTGTTATGCCACTGATGTTTATGTTAATTGCTGCTTTGTATATCGCACTTTATGGAATGTCAAATCCAAGCAGCACGGTTGTTACCATTACTAGTTATATACCTTTCTTTACTCCTATTGTTATGCTCGTACGAATTGGATTCCTCAATATCCCAGTATGGGAGATTGCTCTTACATTAGCGATTCTATTAGCAACAATATGTATGATGATTGGTTTAACGAGCCGTGTTTACCGAGGTGGTGTATTATTATATGGTAAAGGTGCATTTAGTAATATAAAAAAGGCAATTAAGTTAGGGAAGAAATAAGATTAGCCCATTCATTTTTGGGACTTATATTTACAAAGAACTACATGGTTAATCTATGTAGTTCTTTATTGTTGTAAAATGTATATAAATAAATATAAAAGAATGTATTGTCAATTTAGAAAGCGTTGATAATTTAAAAAACCTTATGTTGCAAACGATAGAAAAAGAAGAGGTAGGATCATAAACACATATGCACCATTAGGTAAATACGTGGAATTTATAAAATAGGTAGGGACTGTTTCGTTCCCTACCTATCCATTTCTGAATATTAATATTCAATTTTATATATAAAAAAATAAGCTCCGAAAAGCTTATTTTTTCATGATTATTCTCCTCTTCCTATAACTGTCATTCCTGCTGTGTAAATTGTATCTACAGAACCATCAGCGCTTACAATTTCAACTTTGTAACGGTATGTTCCATTATCTCCAATATCTTCGCCATATCCTGTGAAAGTAGAAATTTCATCATTACTTCCAGCTGGAACCCATTGGTTTTTCCAATTGAAGAAAGTATCATATTCTCCCCAGCTATCTCCATATTTCTTTTCGATGCTGACATTGTAATGAATGTCCTCAGTTCGGTCATTTGTAATTCTTGCAATTACGTTTTGCCCAAATCGGTATTCCGTAGCGTGTACTTGAACTGTAACACCATTCACCGTTTCGCTAGGTCCACAGATATAACGACAGAACTCGCTTGCTCCGTCAGCATGTGCTTTAGTTGTATCAATGTTCATAACCGTGAAACCGCCCAAAGCTAAAGCTCCTGTTAATAATACTTTACCAAATGTTTTCACTTGAAATTCCTCCTAAGTATATTCTCAATTCGTTCAATAGATATCACATTAAGTAGTTTTATAACATGAATCTAATCGAACGCTGTTTTTCCTCGAATGTATTCGCTAGTAATCTTGTGTCGTGTAGTAATCTAATCTCTACATAAAATTCCATAGTTTTGATTCCATATATGTATCATGATTTACATAGAATAAATCTGTTAATACGTTTTGGGTATTTACTTATCCCACCTTCTTTGTTACCTTTTATTGGTAAAATATTATTTTTATTATATACTACTATTACCTATTTACAAGAGAAAATAATCCTGTATGCAAAAGTGCATAATAAAAAAACGAACCAATACTGAACTGCACCCCAATTGTTAGACACCGTCTAACAATTGGAGGTGCAGTTTTTCTATGGTTAAATTTACAGCTGATG